>JALSSK010000106.1 GCA_026984335.1 Rhodothermales bacterium | reverse complement strand
GATGCTGCTGATGCCGCTCGGGATCGCGCCCGTGTGGGTCGGGCGGGGGGAACTCTCGGGGGCGGGCCTGTACTATGGTCCGGCGGGGGAGGGGCTGCCGTCGTCGGTGGTCCGGGCGCCGCTTCGTGAAGACACCCTTGCGTACTTCGACTCCGGCGAGCCGTACCGCGCGGAGCGCGTCCGGTGGGTGGAATGGGAGGAGGAACCGTGGCCGGTGCTCTTCGGCGGGGCGCGGACGGGGGAGGAGGATCTCATTGCGTCGGCGTTCTTCTGGCTCTCCGGATGGCAGGAGGCGACGATCCGCGAGCGCGACCGGCACGGGCGTTTCCCGCATCGCGTCTCGCTTCAGGCGCGCCTCGGCACGACCGCGCGCCCGGCGGTCGACGCCTACCGCGAGATGCTCGCCGGGCGCCTCGCCGCCGCCGGGGCGCCGGTGCGCAGGCGCACGTGGGGCGGGCGCGCGTGGGCGCTCTGCCCGACGCACGACGTGGACTACCTCCGGAAGTGGCGGCCCGGCCTCGTACGCCGCGAGGTCGTGCATCACCTCCTCCTCAACCATCGCCGCGAGGCCGCCGCCGACCGCCTTCGCCGCTTCGGACGCTTCCTCGCCGATGCGCTCCGCCCCGGCGACGTCTACCGCCGCGCCCTCGAACGGATGCAGGCGGAGACCGCCCGGCGCGGCGGCACGGCGACGTTCTTCCTCAAGGCCGGGGCGCACGGCCCGCACGACGTGCCCTACGCGCTCGACGGTCGCTACCTCCGGCGTCGCCTCGACGCGCTCGCCGGGGCGGGCTTCGAGGTGGGCCTCCACCCGAGCTATCACGCCTATCGCCATCCCGGATACCTGCGCGAGGAGCGCGACCGGCTCGCCGCCGTCACGGGCCGCGCCCCCGCCTCCGTGCGGCAGCACTACCTCCGCTTCGAAGCGCCCGCCACGCCGCGCCTCCATCACCGCCTCGGCTTCCGCATCGACGCCACGCTCGGCTTCGCCGAACACGAGGGCTTCCGACACGGCACGTGCCACCCGTTCCGCTACTTCGACCTCCTCGAGAACCGCCCCCTCGACGTGTGGGAGATGCCCCTCACGCTCATGGATGCGACCCTCTTCAACCTCCGAAGCCTCGACGCCGGGCAGGCCCGCGCCGTCACGGGCGACCTCCTCGACACGTGCCGGCGCTTCGGCGGCGCGGCCGTCTGTCTGTGGCACAATACGCTGTGGGACGAGATGGACTGCCCCGGCTGGGGCGACCACTTCCTCGACACGCTCGAGGCCGCCCTCGCGCGCGGCGCCTGCGTCGCCTCGCTCTCCGACGTGCTCCAATCGTACCTGACATGATCGCCGTCCGCCCGCCCGAATACTTCCCCGGTCTCGCCTTCTTCGCCCTCATGGATGCGGCGGACCGCTTCGTGCTCGCCGACACCTTTCAGTACAGCCGCCAGTCGTTTCAGAACCGGGCGCGGCTCCGCACGCCGCAGGGCAGGCAGTGGGTCTCGATCCCGCTCGTGGGGCGTCAGCACGGGCGGCCCGTCCGCGAGGTCGTCATCGAACAGCGGCGCGACTGGCTCGGCAAGCACGCCCGCGCCTTCTCGTATAATTACCGATCGACGCCGTTTTTTGAATATTACGAGCCGTATTTTGAGCCGATCTTCTCCCGGACGTGGACGCGCCTGTCCGACCTGACGTGCGCCACCGTCGCGTTGCTGCACCGGCTCCTGGGGCTGACGACGACGCTCGTGCGGGCTTCCGCGCTCCCCGGCGCGCCGGACACGCTCCCGGCCGTCCTCGCCGCTGTGGGTGAGGACGCGCTCCTCGCGCCCGAGTCCGCCGCCGCGCACGACGCGCCCCTGGCGCCCGCGCTCCGGGTGATGCGGTATGAGACACCCGCCTACCGGCAAAACTTCGGCGGTTTCGTGCCGGGGCTCTCGGCGGTGGATGTGTTGTTCAATTACGGGCCGGAGGCACGCTCGATCATACGGCAGGGCGTGCGGGGGATCGCGGCGGGCGCAGTGGCGGTGAGCGAAGCAGGCGACGGCAAGAGCTAATCATACGAGACATGAACGAGATACTCGACGCAGGCAACGGTTTCCTGGGGCAAGAGATCCTGTGGGGGGTGGCGGCCTGGCGGCTTGTGGCGGCGGCGCTCATCATCTTCCTCGGCTTCTTCAGCCGACGCTTTGTGGCCTGGCTCTTCGGCGGCTTCCTCAAACGCAGGGTGGGAAAGACGCGCGTGCAGTGGGACGACGACCTCGTGCGGCTCGTCCCCAAACCCCTCGCGCTCGTCGTGCAGATCCTCCTCTGGCAGGTGGCCGCCGCCATCCTTCTTTTGCCCGAAGAGCCGCTGAACCTCCGGCGCTTCGTCACCGACGGACTCAACGCGGCCGTCGCCGTCGCGCTCGTGTGGGTGTTCTTCCGCCTCACCGACGTGCTCGCGCTCGCCCTCCAACGCGCCGCCGCACGCACCGACACCCGCCTCGACGATCAGGCCGTGCCGCTCCTCCGGAAGACGATCAAGGTGTTCGTGGGCGTCGTCGTGGCGGTGATGATCATTCAGAACCTCGGCTATTCGGTGACGAGCCTCATCGCGAGCCTCGGCATCGGCGGGCTGGCCCTGGCGCTGGCGGCCAAGGACACCGTCGCCAACTTCTTCGGCTCCGTGGTCATCTTCACCGACGCCCCCTTTCAGATCGGCGACTGGGTGGAGTTCGACGGCGTGGAGGGGACCGTGGAGGAGGTGGGCTTCCGCACCACGCGCATCCGGAAGTTCGACAAGGGCCTCGTCACTGTGCCGAACCAGAAATTTACCTCGACTTCGATCACGAACTATTCGAACCGGAAGATCCGCCGCCTCAAGCTGACGGTGGGCGTCTCGTACGAGACCTCGGCCGAGGCGATGGAACGCCTGCTCGAAGCGCTTCGGCTGATGATCGCCGGGCATCCCGGCATCGGAAAGGATTTCTACCTCGTTCATTTCACCAACTTCGGCGCGTCGAGCCTGGACATCCTGATCTATTGCTTCACCACCACGGCGGAGTGGACGACGTTTCTCGAGATTCAGGAGGACGTGATGCTTCGGATCATGCGGATCATCGCCGCGCACGGGCTGGAGATCGCCTATCCCACGCGGACGGTCTATCTCCGGGACGAGCACTGGCCCGCCGGGCCGGAGGAGGCGCGTCCGCCCACGGCCTGACGGCATCCGTCGCGGGCCGCATCCACGCACACCGCATCCACGCACACCAACCGGATCATGCGATGAAAACGGGGGACGTCCTGGTCGTCGGGGCGGGGATCTTCGGCGTCACGGCGGCGCTCGAGCTGCGGGCGCGGGGCTGCCGGGTGGCGCTCATGGACCCCGGCCCGTTGCCGCACCCGCTCGCGGCGAGCACGGACGTGAGCAAGGTCGTGCGCATGGAATACGGCGGCGACGAAGCCTACATGGCGCTCATGGAGGCGGCGCGGGAAGGGTGGCTCGCGTGGAACGAGGCGTGGACGGCGGAGGGCCTCGGGCCGCTCTATCACGAGACGGGCGTGCTGATGATGCGGCGCGCGCCGATGACGCCGGGGAGCTTCGAAGACGAGAGCTTACGCATGCTCGAAAGGCGCGGGCACACCCCCGAGCGCATCGGCGCGGAACGGCTCCGGCGGCGCTTCCCGGCGTGGAGCACCGGGCGGTACGTGGACGGGTTCTTTCACGCGAAAGGCGGGTATGCGGAGAGCGGGCGCGTGGTGGCGGCGCTCCTCGCGGAGGCCGACCGGTCAGGCGTGCGGCTCCTCGAAGGGCCTCGTATGTCCGGGCTCGCCGAGGAGGGCGGACGGGTGACGGGCGTGCGCGATGATGCGGGCGCCGTGCATCGCGCCGGCGAGGTGGTCGTGGCCGCCGGCGCGTGGACGGGCAAGCTCCTCGGCCTCGCTCCGGCGATCCGGGCCACCGGGCATCCGGTCTTCCACCTCCGCCCCGCCAATCCGGCCCTCTTCGAGGCGGAGCGCTTCCCCACGTTCACCGCCGACGTGGCGCGGACGGGCTATTACGGCTTCCCCCGCAACCGCGACGGCGTAGTCAAGGTGGCCAACCACGGCATCGGCGTGCGGCTC
>JALSSK010000105.1 GCA_026984335.1 Rhodothermales bacterium | reverse complement strand
TCTTCCGTAGCGGCGTCAACGACATCAAGAATACGCTCGACGCCTGGGATCCGGAGCGCAACCAGCCGCGCCCCAACCCCGATCAGTTCTTCCGCACCTTTTCCGCCGCCGACTTCGCGTTCTACATGAGCTATGCGCGGGCCCTGAACGAACGCTTCTCCTTCGGCGTCACCGGCAAGGTGATCCGGAGAAACATCGGCGACTTCGCGAACGCCTGGGGCTACAGCTTCGACGTCGGCGTGCAGTATCGCGGCGATCACGTCGTGCTCGGGCTCAACGTGCAGGACGTCTCGACGATGCTTCAGAGCTGGAGCATCAATGCGGGGGAACTGAGCAACATCGAGGAGGTCTTCGGCGATGCGCTGCCCGAAGGGGGAACCGAGCTCGTGCTTCCCGTGGCGCGCTTCGGCTCGGGGCTCATCCTCCCCGTGGGGCTCGACAATACGCTCACCCTCGGCTTCGACGTGGACCTCGCCTTCGACGGGCAGAACGCCTTCGTCCTCAATGCCGGCGACGTCTCGTTTCACCCGCGCTTCGGGGCCGAGTTCAGCTATAAGGGCGTGCTCGCGTTTCGGGGCGGGGTCAACCGCGTCCTCTCGAACAACGGAATCAGCCTCACCCCGTCGGTGGGCACGGGACTGAACCTGAAGCAACTCAGCATCGACTACGGCTTCGGGGACTTCGCCGGGCTGAGCTCCGACCTCGGCTTCTCGCACCGTATCTCCCTCCGCCTCCGCCTCGAACGCCCGGATTCCGGGGAAGCGTCGGAGTGATTTCTTGTATCTTGTTGGGTGCGGGGCTTGAGATAGGCGCCCGGGGTATCTGTCACCCACCCTGAGCTAAGACAGGTTTCAAGGGGTTGGTCGCACCCACGAGCGAATGTAACTGTCTGGGCGTATCTTTCTCGCATGAAGCAGACGGAATACTTCAAGCGGCGTGTGCTCCAGGGGCGTCCTTACATTCGGCTTGATTGGTGCGAACAGACGGGCCAGGAGCCGGAGGCGACCGAAGTGCAGCCGGATGGCCGTATCCGTTACTGGCGCTTCTTCCCCGAACCCGGCAAGCACTTACGCGTCGTAACCCTGTCCGACGGTGAGACGCTGCACAATGCCTTCCCGGATCGATCATTCAAACCGGAAGAGTCATGACGTTTGAGTATTTCCCCGATACAGATACCCTCTACATTGCGCTTCGCCCGGGTCCGAGCGTGGATGCCGCGGAAGTGGCGCCCGACGTTGTTTTTGACTTCGACGCCGAAGGCCATGTGATCGGGATGACCATCGAACGCGCGAGCGAACGAGCGGACCTGAGTTCATTTTCGGTGACGAAGATTCCTGCTCTGGCGGCATAAGTTGGGATCAAACGTGCGAATCGGCTTCTCGCACCGTATCTCCCTCCGACTCCGCCTCGAACGCCCGGATTCCGGGGAAGCTTCCGAATAATGCCCGCACCGGATGACCCGGCGCCGGGAAGGTATCTCAGGCGCAGGGCCGTGTGCTCTTCGACACATACCGCATCTCAGATAAAAGGATGGAAGACCCTGTGAAATTTGGTATGCAAGCGGTTCTAATATCTGTGCCGGGGAAAGGAGCCGAGTTGGCTGACCTCATGTTGCAGGCGTCTCACATCGTCGCATCGATGAAAGGGTGTAAACTGTACCTGGTTCAGCAGTCTCTTTCCGATGAACACGAGATCCTGATCACGGAACTCTGGACCCGTAAGGAAGACCACCAGGCATCTCTGGCCCATACGGCGGTAAGAGCTCTTATCAACAGGGCGAGGCCGATAATTGCAAGCATGGACGGGAAACCGGCCCGGCTGATCGGCGGGCATGGGGTCGCCGGGGATGCCTGACAGGTATTTCCGACGCCGCCTTTCTCGCGCCGCGATGGTATATTGTCTTTCCGCCCACCGTAGCGCATCGCCGCAACCATCGCACGAGCATCCATGCGACCCGAGGAAACGAAAGAGAAGCGGGAGACGGTCGCTTTCGTCATCCCGCTCTACAATGAGGAGGAGGTTTTCCCGATGCTCTTTCGGGAGATCGAGGCGTTCCGCCGGGCGCATCCGGACGTCACGGAGGTGGTCTTCATCGACGACGGGAGCGCGGACGGCACGGCGGAGCGCGTCCGGGCGCTGACCGAGGGGCGGCCCGGCTATGTCTTGCTTCGCTTCTCGCGCAACTTCGGGCATCAACTCGCGATCACGGCGGGGATGAACTTTGTCACCGCCGACGCCGCCGTGATCCTCGACGGCGATCTTCAGGATCCGCTCACGGTGGTCGAGGAGATGATCGCGCGGTGGCGCGAGGGGTACGACGTGGTGTACGGCGTCCGCCGCGAACGGGAAGGCGACGACTTCCTCAAACGCACCACGGCGCGCCTCTTCTACCGCTTCTTCCAGCGCATCACGGACATCGACGCCCCTCTCGACGCGGGCGACTTCCGGCTCGTCTCCCGCGCCGTCCTCGATGCCTACCGGCAGATGGAGGAACAGCAGCCGTACGTCCGGGGCCTCATCGCGTGGCTCGGCTTCAACCAGATCGGCGTCGAATACGTGCGGCCCGCGCGCGCGGCGGGAACGAGCAAATACCCCATCCGGAAGGCCATGCAACTCGCGCTCGACGGCATCGCCTCCTTCTCGAGCCGCCCGCTCCGCTATGCCGTCCGCATCGGCGTCGGCGTGGCGATGCTCTCGGTCGTGGGCCTGATATGGGTGCTTCTGGCGAAGTACGTCTTCCACAACACCATCCCCGGCTGGACGTCGATCATCTTCGTGGCCTTCTTCTTCGGGGGCCTCCAGCTTTTCTTCCTCGGCGTGGTGGGCTCGTATCTGGCCCGCGTGTACGACGAGGTGAAGGCGCGTCCCCGGTACGTCATCCGGGAGCGATGGACGTCGAAGGCTCCGGGCCCCGGGCGGGAACGCGAAGCCGACTCGACCGTCGTGAGGATCCGGGAACGCTAGCCTCTCCCGGCGGCGCGATAGCCCGATGCCCCGCCAACGATCTCCACCAGCAGCCCTCAACGCCCCATGATGATTCCCCCGCTTCACTGGAACGACGACGCCGGGCGCGTCGACCTCCTCGACCAGACCCGTTTGCCCGTCGAGGAGGTCTGGCTCCCGATCGAGACGCCGCAGGCGATGGCCGAGGCAATTCGGATGCTGCGGGTGCGGGGGGCGCCGGCCATCGGCGTGGCCGCGGCGTACGGCGTCGTGCTCGCCCTCCGCGACGGTGCGTATGATCCGCCGCATCCCGTGGCGCTCGAAGCGGCCGAGATGCTCGCCGGGACGCGGCCCACGGCGGTGAACCTTTTCTGGGCGCTCGACCGGATGCGGGCCGTCGTGGCGGATGCGCCGAAGGCCTCACAGCCGGAGCTCCGGGCGCGGCTGCTCGAGGAGGCGCGCGCCATCGAGCGCGAGGATCGCGAGGCCGGGCGGAAGCTCGGCGTCTACGGCCTCTCGCTCTTCGAGGACGGCATGACCGTGCTCACCCATTGCCACGCCGGAGGGGTGGCCACGTCCGGCTATGGGACGGCGCTGGCGCCCTTGCTGCTCTCGCGGGAGCACGGGCGGCGGTTGAGCGCGTATGTGGACGAGACGAGGCCGCTCTTGCAGGGAAGCCGCATCACCGCGTGGGAGCTCATGCGCGCCGGCGTGCCCGCAACGCTCATCACGGACGGCATGGCCGGGCACGTCATGCGCGAGGGCCGGGTGGACGCCGTGATCGTCGGGGCGGACCGCATCGCCGCCAACGGCGACGTGGCGAACAAGATCGGGACGTACGCGCTCGCCGTCCTCGCCGAGGCGCACGGCCTGCCGTTCTACGTCTCCGCGCCCCTCTCGACCATCGACCGGCGCACGCCCACGGGCGCGGACATCGTGATCGAGGAGCGCGACCCCCGAGAGGTCACCCACGGCTTCGGACGACAGACCGCTCCGACGGGCGTCGCCGTCTACAATCCCGCCTTCGACGTCACGCCCGCCCGCCTCGTCACGGCCATCGTGACCGAGCGCGGCGTCCTCCGCCCCCCCTATGAGGAGAGCATCTCGGCAGCGTTCCGGTCGGCACGGACGGCGCTTTCGGAGGGATGACGAGGGAGGCGG
>JALSSK010000104.1 GCA_026984335.1 Rhodothermales bacterium | reverse complement strand
GGCCCGTCTCCCCGGCTCCGTACACGACCGCCGGCACCCCCCACCGGCCCCGCGAGATCAGCGCCCTTTTCACCCGGGTGCGCACGAAAGGCACCAGCACGAGACTTCCCACGAAGCCGATCGACAAGGTGAACCGGCTCGTCTCGGTGGACTGCTTCGTCAGGAACAGGACCACCAGCGTTCCGGCAAAGAGCAACCCCAGCAGGATCACCACGCGGCGCAGTTCTTCGACGATGCCGAGGCCCCAGCTCGGGAGCAGCCGCGCCACCGAAGCGGCGCCCCACCACCCCAGCGGCAACATGAGGAACCACTCCTGAAACATGGGATCCCCCTTGAACCACCACCGAAGGGCGCTGGCCGTCATCATCGCCAGCACGAGCGCCAACCCGTCCCCGAAGCCCATCACCAGCGCGTTCGTCAGCCACTTGCGGTGGTACAGGAGCGCCCGGCGGCGTCCCTTGCTCCCCTGTCTGGGTTCGATCTTTTGCGCTTTGACAACTCCCATAATCGATATCGGCGAGACCTGTTCTCCGGAAACGCCCGGGCGGCCCGAGACGCTTTCCGTACCGGCGGATACCGGAATCCTTCCGTGTGGCTATCTTTCGGGACGTAAGCGCCGCGTCCGGGCGAAAGCACCCGAAGCACGAGCGCGACGCTCACACCCGGCGAACGCGCGTCCCCCCGTAACGGGTTCACCAGATCAAAACTGGGAAAGGGCAACGGCAAAACTGTGTCCAAATTATCTTTTTTTGCGAGGGAATTGCAACGATCTCTTGACACCCCCTTGCGCCTTTCTCATGGAAATCGGCGAAATCCGGCAGCTTGTAAGAACATCAGGGCAAGGAAACGGGGATTGTTCCGAAGATACCGTTTCCAGAGCCGCTTCGGCTCGGTGATCAGCCGGAAGCACCATTCCAAGCCCGAGCGCTGAATCCAGCGAGGCGCCTGTCTTTTCAAGCCCGCATGGAAATCGAACGCGGCGCCTACTCCCAGCATCACCGGAGCATCGAGGCAGCCCCGATGGGCGTGCATCCAGCGCTCCTGTTTGGGCGTGCTCAGCCCGACCCACACCACGTCCGGGCGGGCCGCATTGATCATGGAAACCACCTGCGCATCCTCCTCCGGCGTCAGCGGGCGGAACGGGGGAGAATACACGCCGGCGACCTGAAGATCGGGAAAGCGCGCCTTCAGGCGTTCCACGAGCAGTTCCGGCACGCCTTCGGCGCCGCCATAGAAAAAATGTCGGTATCCTCGCTTTTCGGAACGCTCGCACAAGGCCAGCATCAGATCCGGACCATAGACCCGGTCTACGTGTTTGCGTCCTTTCATGCGGCTGATCCAGACGAGCGGCATACCGTCCGGCGTCACCATCCCGGCGGCGTTGTGGATCGCCAGAAGCTCGGGATCATCCCGGCTTTCCATCACCCCGTGCACCCCCGTGACGCACACGTAGTGCGCCGCTCGCCGGCTTATCCATCCATCGATGACGTCCAGCGCCATCGGAAGGTTGACGGCGCTCACACGCACCCCGAGCACGTTGGTGGTTTCCATCGGCATGGCGCTTGCCGCTTCCGCGTCTGAATTGAAAGCGGTCTTATCCATGCCGCCCCCTCCCCGAACGCCGTCGTCGCCGTTCTTTCGCCTGTTCGTAAATTGCCATGAGCATCTCGTAATTCCGTCCCGCCGTATACCGGCCTTCGAAGGTCTCCCGAGCGATTTCACCCATAGCCGCGACCTCCTTTTCATGCTCCCATGCCCACTCAATTTTTCGCACGAGGTCCTCTACGGATCCGGGTTCAAAGAGCAGACCCGTCTGCCGGTTTCGAACCAGCATCGCCATGCTCCCCAGATCGCCGGCTATCACGGGCAGGTCGGTCGCATAGGCTTCAACGATCGTCATGGGAAACCCTTCATACCTTTTCGAAAGAAAGAGAAGGAGGGCCGCATTTTTCATGTGTTCAAGGACTGCTTCGTGAGACAGTGCCTCTTCTCCTCCAGGCACCCTGGGGAAAGGTCGAGGACTTCAACCTGCATCATACGAGGGCAAGGATCTGAAACCGTTCTCTGATACACATCAAACCGAAGCCCCCTTCACGGCGATGAGCGACTTCGTCAAACCTGCAAGCCGTTCATGCTGGATCGTGGCACCAGGGAACAAATCCCGGAGTTCCTTCTCATTCAAGAGTTGTATCTCTTCCACCCGCCGCACACACGTATCCCGAGAAGGACGGGCGATCCATCCCCAGAGTGTGAAGTTCCGTATCATCCGCTTTCGCAAGGAGACAGGCAACCAGTGTATGAAAGGGGTAAGGTAATGCGGCTCCACGGGAAAACGGCTGTTGGGCGTTTGCACGTAGTACTTTGGCGCTAGCCGCTGGACTTCTCGGGCCATCTGCTGCTGCGCCTCACGGGTGAAGAGATGTTCGATCACCGAATTTGAATAGACAATGTCAAAAGTATTATCAGAAAACGGCAAATTGCATGCGTCTGCGACAATCCAGTTCACCCAGTCAGGAAGATGTGCCGGCGGAGGCGATAAATTGACGATGGTCAGATGAACTTGAACGTCGATCAAGGACCAATTGTAGAGCGTGCCCCCGATGTCTAGAATCCGCGTTTGCCCGGCAATCCCGAACATGCGAGCAAATTCACCCATCCTCTTACGGCGAAAAAACTTACCTATATATCTGTGAATAGCATGTATGTTCATATATCCTATCGCTATCTTGTCAATGGAAGGAGAGCCTAACACATAGTCAGGAATCCCGGTTATGAATCTCCTGGGAATCCTCCCGATCTGTCTCTATGCCGGAATCGATCCCAGGTGAGGGCTTCCACAGTCTAGAGATCATATTGGAAGAGGGAAGGCCGAGGACTTCAACCTGCATCATTGATATAAATACACGATCTATACTCAAAACCGGCTCTCCATCGCCTGTTGGTAAGCACTTGCATGCACCAAGGCACAAACGTTCACATCAAAACGCTCAATGGCTCGCTGCCGAGCCCTCAAACCCATCTGGCTCATAAGGTCTGCATCCCCCAACAAATCATCCAAAGCGTCAATGGCCGCTGACACATCGGCCGGAGGAATAACGAAGCCCGTGATACCCTCTTCTACAACTTCCTTCACGGAACCCACATCCGTCGCTACCACGGGAATGCCACAAGACATCGCCTCCAGAATAGCAGTCGGCACGCCCTCAGCACGCGACGTCAGCAAAAAGATGTCCAGGGCGGGCAGCAGTTCGGCAACACGTGAACCGGGTTCTACAAAATCAAGCACCCCCTCTTCAAGCAACGCATAATCCCGGGCCCGTTGGATTACGTTTTTCTGATAATAATCCGCATTTGAGGGCGTATGGGTGCCCAAAATCCGGAAGCGTAAGTGAGGATGCCTCTCATATACTCTCAGAGCAGTATCAACAAAGTAATCATGCCCCTTTTGCCAGTTTTGATTCCCTACGGTCCCTACCAGCAGGGCATCTTCAGGAATATTCAATTCTTGTCTTGCCCTGGCCCTTCGGGATCGATTTGGCTTAAAAAGGCCTGTGTCAACGGGAGGAAAAAATGGAACTACACGGTCTTGGATTTTGCCGAGCCCCGGGTGCTGCCGACCTATCTCTGTTCCGGTTGTCATCACAACTTTGGCAATCTTTCGAACAAGCGGTGTCAGCAGAAAACGGAGTGGCAACGGCGCAAAGGTACTGAGCAATTGCCAGACGACCGGCACGCGTTCAAGATAGGCTGCGATAGCGCCATGCAGGCTCATCAGACCACAGACCTGAACCACATCAGGTTGATATTCCCGAATCTGATCTTGCAGTTGCTGTACTGTAGGCCAGAATCCAAAAATAAATCGTATGTGCACACGAGGATCCAGCTTCTTTCTCATACGATAGATCGGAATCTCAACAACTTCTATCCCTCCTGCACTCAATCGCTCGAACCCACTTTCTCTCTCCGCAGGTAGAACCACCCTGGTCCTCCACCCAAGCTTGTTCAATGGCTCCGTCAAGCGCAACATCTGGTTATGAGGTCCACCAAAGGTTGGCGTCTGGATAATGGACAGGAGACGGCGAGACATCGAGCTACCCCTCAAACATCAATCACAAGGTTCATAGTTGCCAAGCATCATCTCAATACTCCTCATAGCTCGTTCACGAGCCTGCTTCACAGGAAGTCTAGCATTATAACCGGGATCACCGCCCAATAGCCATTCTATGGATTGCTGCACTTCTGCCTCACTCACATCCGGAGAAACCGGTAGGCAAGCGTTTGGGGATAAATCGATTTCGGAAGCCAAATCTCTCACTTTTCTGTGGTAAGCCAACAGAAGCAACCTGCATCCGGCAAGATAAGCAAGTACGCCTGCATGAAAGCGTGAAGCGATAAAAGATGAGCACGCTTGAGCCGCTTGCAATGTCTTGATCGGATCGTCAAAATATGGAACAAGCTCAATTCGATCAGGATCGATAGCCTGCAATGATTTGACGACTTGCTGACTTATAGCCTTATCATCTTCACGGTTTCCACCCCTAAAAACAAAAACTCGTATATGTAATGAGAGATGATGGCTATAAATGTCTTCCAAAGCAGAGACAAAGCGTGACCAATAAGTAGCATCCGTCAACTTTCCACCTGATGCAGTTGCCTGAACAGATGTTACAGATATCCCCAGCACTTGCGCATCACCCCTAACGCTATCTATTGGCTCATTACTGATATTATCCAAAAGGGCCGCCAGATCAAAGGCATGACACAAGCTTGCAGTATGCACCCAGGACTGCACTTCGTGATAGGATTGTCTGTCTCGCACAGTCACACCGTGACAACTCTTCAGTCCGAAGCGGGTAATCAACTTGGCTGACAATCGATGAAACGGCCCAAAGCCCATCCCTAGCCAATAGATACGCTTCCCCAGAAGCCTGGCCGTCCAGGAAAGGCCGACGATAAAAGTCATGTAACGGAAATGCCACCAATAACGCCTTGGAGTATAATCATCGTGAAAGTGGGTACCACCTCCAAGAACTACAGCGTCCACGTTCCGAATTGCATGGAGGATGCTGAAAGGGGAACGACCAACTGCCTTTACATTGTTCATAAAAGATGGAACCGTTCCATCCTTTGTGACAACGTAAATCAACGACGCCCCTCGAAGGGTAAGTTCCCGTACCATTCCGGCAAGCATCGCATCGTCGCCAGTATTACATCCCCCATAATGTCCAAACACCAAGCACTTCACTTTGGCAATCTCTTTTTTGCAAGCCTTCTGGCCGTGTGTAAATATCTCATTATTTCAAAATATATTTTATAGTTTATATCATTAGAAAATTTTATATCGCTATATTTTTTTCTCATGTCCAGCTTTTCCCTCATCCCCACTTTCTTGTTTTTAATACTGACATTATCTCCATGCCATCGAAATGTGGACAAAACTTTGGGCAAATATTTGAATTTATACCCCCTGTCATAAATTCTAAGAAAATACTCATAATCCATAACCACCCTGAAAGATTCGTTCAGTTTATTTCCCTCCTCGAAAATTCGCCTTCTAAAAAACGTTGAGGTAGATTGAATGTAACACCCATAATACAGCAATATTTTAAAATCAAAATCATGCTCTTTTTTAATTCTTTTAAAATTCCCATTTTCGTCAACAAACATAGTATCTCCATATATAACGTCTACATCTGGGTTCTCCCTAAACGCCTGAGCCACTCTTGAAAAAGTCTCAGGCAAATAAAAATCGTCTGCGTTTAACCAGGCCACCACATCTCCACTGGCCAATTCAAAACCCTTATTGATGGCATTAGTTTGGCCATCATCTGGTTCGGATACCCATTTCAAATACGATAATTCTCCAAAACTACGAACTACCTCATATGTATCATCGGTGCTTCCTCCATCCATGATTATATACTCTTTATTACCATAATCCTGATCGATCACACTCCGGATTGCATCCCCTATATATCTTCCATAGTTATACGATGGAGTTACAATTGAGATTTTCATACCAACCTCCGTGTTTTGTTAAATCAAACTACCCAATGCTATGCCAATATCTTATTATTCAAGTTCATTTTAAACGAGACGCCTCTTCGCCTCCTTGGTCTTTGTAAGCTGCTCTTCGCGCTTCAGACGAATCACAACGCCGACGGCTATACCTACGAAGATCCAGGTAATGTGGCTAAATACGTAGGCTGCATAGTACGTGGAGGTTGCGATGAGTGCGATGGCGGCTGAGAGCAGGATGGTCCGGTCCACCGGTGTGATCATTCTGCGCATCGCACTGCGGAAGCGCCAGAGCAATTGGGCCACGAATCCGAGATAGAGCACCAGCCCCACCACGCCAATCTGGTAGGCAATCGTAATGTAGAGGTTATGTGGCGAGGTCGTAATCAGGTTTCCCTGAGGGTCTACCAGTTGAAAGTGCAATCCCAGCCCCGCTCCGGACAGCGGTCGCTCCCGAATTTTTTGCAAGGCCTCCATCCAGAGATAATAGCGCCAGGAAGCCGTGCTGTCTTGCTCATAGGAGGTGAACGCCATGAATCGTTCTTCCACGAAAGCCGTAATATCAAGTCCGAAGATCGTCATCAGATATCCGGCAATGAGGATGGCCGAGAATACGGCCAGAGCAAACTGGATCTGCCGGCTCAACGAAAGCTGTTTCAGAAGCAGAAGCAGCAATATGGCCACTCCCGTCGCAAGCCATACCGAGCGATGCGAATTAATTAAAGTGAACAGCATGAAGACGGAAAGCAGAAAGAGCATCCGGGTGGAACTTAAACGTATGGTCTTCTGACGAACGCCAACGATCACCCCGATCATTCCTGCAAGTAGACCGATATTTGCATTCGCGGAAATCCATTTCTTATAGGCCCCTATCGAGAAGCCGTAGAGCAATCCCCCTTTTACGATTCCGAGAGGTATGAACAGAAACGTCAGCACGATCATCAGCTTGAACAGCTTCCATTGCCCTCGGGAGGTCCCCAAAAAAGTTACAACGTAGGGTACCAGGAGAAATTGCTGATAATAGGTTCGGAACTCACCCGGCGCATTGATGCCGTGGTCAGATAAGGAAATCCCGACTTGAATGATCGCCCATGAGATGAATAACGTCCAGAGGGGGAAAACACGGAAAAGATATTGAATCAGTTGTCGGTTCCGCTGGAGCAACTTGAGCACCATCGCCAGCACAACCCCAAGGAGCATGGGATCGAAGTATCGCAGTTTGATACTGCCGACAACCGGTTCCGGAAACAGATCCTGGGCTTCCTTACCCAGCACTTTCACTAACACGATCACCAGCACGATGGTGAGGGTCGGAAAGCGATAGGCAATGAGGGTGACCAATGCCACTCCCAGAAGCCCCGTCAACAGCAGGACGCCGGCCTCGCCGCCTACGACGATCGCCAGCGCCAGCAGCGCCGTGCCGAGCACCAACACTCCCTCTATCCCGTAGCGCAAGGACGACACGCTCAGCTGGGCGAGGCCATGATTCATGGTTCTGACGTCTCTCATGCGCGGCTCACTTCAATCCATTGTTTCGACAGATTCTACCTCTTGACCATCTGCGCCATCTTCTGCTTCATCGAAGCAGGCAGGAACGGCAACCGCCATACGGCTAAAAAGTAGAGACACACGCTCATACTCGCAATGCCGAGCGCCCCTACCGGAGCGGCGCCGGCAGCCCTCGTGATCAGATAGGCAGCGGCAACCATAATCCCCGCCAAAAAGACCGGGCGGATGATGACCCGCCCCACGTATGGTTTCCAATGCACCCCGAGGTGCCTGTGATATTGCCATAACAAAAAAACGGCCGCCAGCGACCGGCTCACGAACACGGCGACCGCCGCTCCGACGGAAGCGGCGGCGTTCGTCAAGGGGAAGATCAGCAGAACGGTGGAAACGAGATAAATGACGCCGAACACGGCCAGCAGACGGGTTTCCCCTTCCCCCATAGCAAAATAGGTAGGGATCGCCGTATAACTGCTGGCTAAAAAAGCAAAGGCCAGCACCGTCAGGGTCAAAGCGCTCTGCCCGGCCACATCTGCCCCCACCCAGAGGTGGAGCACGTCATATCCAAAAACGGTCAGGGTAAGATACAACGGAACGGAAAGCACGGCCACCAGCGTCACACCACTCAGATACGAGCGTTTGAAACGCTCTTTGGTGGGATCCTCAACCACCAATTGCGAGGCAACCGGCAACAACACGTGAGCCGCCTGATTCTGCATACCCTGAAGCGCCGTCAAGATCTTGGCGCCCACCTCGTAGTACGTCACCGAGGCCGTCCCCGCGACGGCGGCCAGAACGAAGCGCGGAAGCAGGATGCCGGTGCGCGTCGCCACGCGCAAAACGACGAGATACCCCCCGAAAGAAAACAGTTCGCTGAAGATGGCGCGGTCATAACGGATCCGCAGCGGGACCCGGTCGAGCGTATAGCGCACCATGAAATACATGACGACGAGGGTCACCCCGATGGTCACCAGATCGAGCGCAATCAGGGCAATGACGCCATACCCGAGGCTCAACAAGAGCACTCCCACCAGACTGCTCATCACCGCCACCGTCATCGTGATCTTGTTGACCCGGTCGTAGCGTTGCATCCCCTTCAGCGTGGCCGACCCGACCATGACCAACAGAGCAAACGGGATTCCCGCAGCCGTCAACTGAAGCGCAGCATTCCCAACCGAATACCACTCGGGCTTCTGAATGAGCAGATCGACGAGCGGCACACGCGCCAGCCACAACGCACCGCCTGCCGCCACCCCGAACATGAGCATCGCCAGAAGCGCGTTCCCGACGTATTTCCCCAGCAACCGCCACTCTTTCTTCTGCTCGCACTCGGCCACGTACTTCGTGACCCCTTGCGCCAAGCCGAGATCGAGGATGTCGATGTATCCGATCAGCGAGTGGAGAATCGCGTACAACCCGAACCCTTCGACGGTGAGATGGTGGATGTAATAGGGCAAGACCAGCAGCCGGATGACGACCGTCAGCCCCCAGCCTCCCGCGTTGTAGAGAGAGTTTCGGAAGACCCGCTTTAGCCGCTTTTTCATCCAACCGTCAACGAGCTAAGGGTGGGCGCATAACCGAAACGGGAGAGAACGTCTTCCCCGATCCGGGCAAACTGCCTTTTTTGCGCTTCGTTGAAAACGGTTCGCCATTCCCCCGTGACGCCTTTCCGCACGAAGCTGCTTCGATCCTCGACCCCGCGAGGACGCCCCGCGAGACGGGCAAAGCTGTTCCGCTCGACGATCGCTCGTATCTCTTCGTCGGCACAGGCAAAACCGAGATGGGCACACGCCATTCGCATGATGCGGCAGGTGTCGGCGAGAAGATCCTCATACCTGATCAACGCCGCCTGTTCCTCTCCCAGCCGGTCGACCCAGGATCGAAGCCACGCCAATTCTTCACGTGCATACACGCCCGAGTTGAGCTTGTGGGTGATGAACTCCTCCAGCGACAGCGCCTGCGCGAGCTTCCACTCCCGGTGAAGCGGGCGGCTTCGGATATACCAGTATGAGGAGATGATCTGATCGCGAGGATCCCGCACCGTGACGAAGTATCGGAGCCCGGATGCCCGAAGCAACGCCACGTTGTCTTCCGTGCCCCAGGTATGCCCCTTGACGACGGCTAGGCGATGCGCAAACTCTTCGAAAACCCCCGGATACAGATCGTGCGCGGGCTTCCACTCCTTCGCCGGCTTCGTCGCCCACCGCCTCGGCGTAAAGGGGGCGAAGCCGTCTATGCCGGCAAGCATCCGGGCAAACCACGTGGAACCGCTCTTCGGGAATCCGGCGATGAAAATGATGTTCCGTGGATACTTTCCCTTCTTTCGATGATAGTTCAGGCTGTTGACCGCAGGCTTGAGTATTCCCCCCAGCAAGATCTTTTTCACCACGAGCCCCGGCCCGCCGAGACGCGCGACGAGTTTGATGCGTCCGAATCTGTCGTTGAGATAATCTTTCATGATGTTCCGATCCCGGCCTTCGCAAGCCCGATCATGCCAACCGTTTCTTTCCCCGAAAGGTCCCTTTTACGGCCCTCCCCACCCAAAGCCGGCCGCGCGTGACGTAGGGCAGTCCCCGCCCTTCGATCCGTTCGATGTCCCGCTGCATCGCTTCGTCGAAATACTCCGTCCACTGTCCGACCACGCCCTTCCGAAAGAACCGCTCTTCGCTCGGCTTGTCAGACTCACCGTATTTGGCCCGCAACGCCTGCATGCTGGTCTCTTCCCGGATATGCTCTACCTCCTCCGCCGAAAGGGCAAAGCCCAGAAACCGGCCGATACGCTGCACCTCTGCCCGAAAGTCCGACTTCAGCGCTTCGTACGACGAGGTATACACCCGCGCGTCCGAAACGTCCCACAGCGCATGATACCGCCGCACGTGATCCGCGACGGATCGCCCCATCTCCCAGTAATACGTTTCAAATTCGCCCCCATAACCATTTTTTTGCCGATGATAGTAATAGGCAGAAACCACAACGTCACGCAGATTCCGTTTGATGTTCAGCACGCGCACGTCTTCGTGAGCCAGGATCAGATCCCGCTGTCGCTTCTTTTCGAAGTGGTTCTTCACCAGGTAGTCCCGCCCGGCAAAGTCAAGCCGGGCCAGCAGTTCCCGCAATTTTTCGGGTGCGATGGAAGGGTCGTCCCACCCGGCATTCTGATAGATGGCGGGAATGCCCGGAAAGCCGGTCATGCTCCGGACGATGTTGAACAACCAGGTGGAACCACTCTTGAAGGCCCCGTTCGCAATCACCAACATAGCGTCTTTCTTTCCGACGACCGCGTTTCATATTTATCCGCCTACGAGCGAAACGCGCTTCCGGGCACATCCGGCCACTGGAACACCCGGCACGTTTACTTGCGAAGCCGAAGGGGAATCCAGCCTGCCACGTAACAAACTGGTGACCGATTCAGCGTCTTCGCACCGTTTCCGTTCAGACGCAAGTCCCGAGTACACAAAGAGCGGTCCCGGTCCCAGCCGGACCGAAACCGCTCTCTGCGACAGGACCATGCACACTGACGTCTACAAATAGCCCATCTCTTCCAGCTTTGCCAGCACCTGTTCGGCGCATTCCTCGGCGGAGTAGCGGGTGGTGTCGCAGACGATCTCGGCGTCCGTGGGCGCTTCGTAGGGATCGTCGATGCCGGTGAAGCCTTTGATGATGCCGGCGCGGGCTTTGGCGTAGAGGCCCTTCACGTCGCGCTGTTCGCACACTTCGAGCGGCGTGTCGACGAAGACCTCGACGTAGCCGCCGTACTGCGCGATGCGGTTGCGGTTGGCGCGGCGGTCGGCTTCATACGGCGCGATGGGCGCGCAGATGGCGATGCCCCGGTGCTTGGTGATCTCGCTGGCCACGTAGCCGATGCGCTGCACGTTCGTCGAGCGGTCCTCCTGCGAGAAGCCGAGGCCCTTCGAGAGGTGGGTGCGCACCACGTCGCCGTCGAGGAGCGTCACGGGGCGGCCGCCGCGTTCGAGCATCTTCACCATGAGCGCGTTGGCGATGGTGGACTTGCCCGAGCCGGAGAGCCCCGTGAAGAAGACCGTAAAGCCCTGATTGTGCTTCGAGGGGTGCGTCTTCCGCAGTTCGGCCACCACTTCGGGGTACGAGAACCACGACGGGATCTCGGCGCCTTCGGTGAGCATCTGCCGGAGCTGCGTGCCGGAGATCATCTCGAAGTCCAGCCCTTTCTCCTGCACCTCGTCGATGGGCTCGTACGTGTCGTGCTCGGGCACGTAGACCATCAGGCGGAACGGCACGACGCCGATGCCGAGCTCCTCGCTGTGCTCGAGCACGAGGTCCTGCGCCTCGTACGGGCCATAGAACGGCGTGCCGTCCTTGTCCTTGCCCGGCCCGGCGTGGTCGCGCCCGACGATGAGGTGGGTGCAGCCGTAGTTCTTTCGGATGATGGCGTGCCAGACGGCCTCGCGCGGGCCGCCCATGCGCATCGCCAGCGGCAGCAGGCTGATGGTGGCGCGGCCCTCGGGGTAGTGCTTGAGCAGTTCCTTGTAGCAACGCACCCGCGTGTAATAGTCGATGTCGCCCGGCTTGGTCAGACCCACCACGGGATGGATGAGCAGATGCCCGCCGATCTCCGCCGCCGCGCGGTCGGTCAGTTCCTTGTGGGCGCGGTGCATCGGGTTGCGCGTCTGAAAGGCGACGACCTTGTCCCAACCCTGCGTCTCGAACATTTCGCGCATCTCCGCCGGGGTGCGGCGAAGCTCGTGGAAGTCATAGTGACGCGGGAGTTGAATGCCTTCGAGCGTGCCGCCGACGTAGAAGTCGCCCGCCTGATCGAAGAGGTAGGCCACCGCCGGATGCCCGTGGCTCTGCGTGCCGAAGACCTGCTCGGCCTCCCGCTCCTTGTCCGCCTTCCACACGTCTTCCACCGTGAGGACGGCCAGCAAGAGCCCCGTCTGATCCCGAAGCGCCACCCGGTCGCCCTCGGAGCGTCCCCCGGCCGTCTCCTCGGAGACGTCGAGCGTGATGGGCATCGACCAGAGCGTCCCGTCGGTGAGCCGCATGGTGTCGAGGACGCTTTCGTAATCGGCTTTGTTGAGGAAACCGCGCAGCGGAGAGAAGCCGCCGTTGAGCAACAGCTCGATGTCGCAGATCTGGCGCGGGGTCAGGGTGATCGAGGGGAGATGCAATGCCTCCTTCCGGGCTGCTTCCAGCGCTTCGCCGGTCAACATCAGGTCACACAACTCACCGCCATGAGGTTCGATCAGAGTCTGGGCTTTCATTCGTATGTTGGATAGATTCATTAGGGTAAAAAGATGCGCTGTCGCAGAGCAGCCTTCAAGTTACGTCCAAAGACGGGGCAACATGTCGGACTTGTTCTCCGCAGGCATTAAGTTTTTGCGAATACGGGTTTTCGAGGAGCCGGCGCGCCGGCGACCGGGTCCTTCGTCACAGCCACACCGCGCGTATGACGGTGACGGCGATGGCCATCACGATGAGGGTGGCGGGCAAACCGACCTTGAAATAGTCCCGGTAGCGATACCCGCCGGCGGCCATGACCATGAGGTTGGTCTGATAGCCGATGGGGGTCATGAAGCTGCCGGCGGCGCTCACGGCGATGACGAGGGCGAAGGCTTTGGGGTCGCCGCCCACCTGTGCGCCGGCGGCCAGGGCCACGGGCAGCATGAGCACGGCGGCGGCCTTGTGCGTGATGAGCTCCGTGAGCACGTTCGTCGTCACGTAGAGGGCCGCCAGCACGCCCACGGCGCCAAGCCCCGCCGTGGCGGTCACGAGCCCGTCGGCCATGACGCCGGCCAGCCCCGTCACTTCCACCGCCTTCCCGAGGCCGAGCGCAGCGGCAATGATGATCAGCACCGACAGGTCGACCGACTTCCGGGCCTCCGTCAGGGAGAGGCAACGCGTGGCCACCATGCCGAGCGCGGCGGCGAAGGCGGCCGTCACCAGCGGCATCCGGCCCGTGGCCGCCAGCGCCACCATCCCCAGCATGATCGCGATGGCTATCGGCGCCTTGCGCTTCTGCGGTTTCTTTTTCTCCGGACGACGGGAAGCGACGAGGTAAAACTCGTCGCGGCGCGCGTTCCATCGCTGGTCGAAGCCTTTCTTCGCCTCGATGATGAGCAGGTCGCCGGCCTTCAGGGGGATGCGGCCGAGCGGCCCCTCCAGCTGTTCGTTCTTTCGCTGAATCGCCAGCACCACGCCGCCGTATTCCTCGCGGAAGTTGGCCTCCTTGAGCGTCCGATCGACGAGGCTGGAGGTCGATGCGATGACGGCTTCGAAGAGCGGCAGCGTATGCTCGTCGCTCGTCTCGACGGCGGAGACGACGCGTTCGAGGCCGGGACGTTCGAGCAACCCGTCGAGCGTCGACACGTTGCCGACGAAAGCCAGCGTGTCGCCGGCGCGAAGGACCTCGCCGGGGGCGGCCGGGACGAGGCGCCCGCCCCGGTGGATGTGGGCGAGGTACGCCGAGCCGAGCGCCCGCAACCCCGCCTCTTCCACCGTCCGCCCGATCATGTACGAGCGGGGCGCGACCCGCAGCTCGAAGAGACAATCCTCCAGCCCATCTCCGAAAGAGGCGCGCTCCTTGCCCCGATCCGGCAGCATCCGGTGCCCGATCAGGACGAAGTAGAGGGTCAGGCCGAAGACCGCCGGGAGCCCCACCCACGTCAGGTCGAACATGGCCAGAGGCGCATAGCCTTCGGCCTCCATCAACCCGGAGACGACGATGTTCGTCGAAGTGCCGATGAGGGTCATCATCCCCCCCGCGATGGCCGCGTACGAGAGCGGGATGAGCAGCTTCGAGGTGGGGAGGCCCACCCGCCTTGCCCATTGCTGCACGCGCGGCGTGAACATGGCCACGATCGGGGTATTGTTCAGAAAAGCCGAGAGGAACGAGGTCGAGAGCATGAGCCGGGGCAACGCGCCGTGCAAGCGGGCGCGCGAGGGGAAGATGAGCCGGTCCATGAAGCCGAGCGCGTTGGTGCGCTGCACCCCCGCCGCCGCCACGAAGAGCGCCGCCACGGTCAGCACGGCGGAGTTCGAGAAGCCCGCAAAGGCCTCCTCCGGCGTGACGACGCCCGCCAGGAGCATCAGCCCCAGACTCCCGAGCAGAACGATGTCCGGACGCGCGAACTCTCGGACGAGCGCCGCCATCATCATGAACAGGACACCGAGCGTGAACCACGCCTGCCAGCCGAGCGCTTCAAACATGCTTCAGAAAGGTAAACCGCGTCAGGCGCGTTCCGCCTCGGCGGCGATGAAAGCCTCGAAGTAGGCCAGCGTGCGTTTGAGCCCGTCGGTGCGGTCCACCTTCGGCGCCCAGCCGAGTCGCTCGCGGGCGAGCGTGATGTCGGGCTGCCGCACCTTGGGGTCATCCTCGGGCAGAGGCTTGAACGCGATGGCGCTCGCGCTCCCGGTCAGGCGGATGACCTCCTGCGCAAAGTCGAGGATGGTGATCTCGTCCGGGTTGCCGATGTTGACCGGGTCCGAGGTGTCGCTCATGAGCAGGCGGAAGATGCCCTCCACGAGGTCGTCGACGTAACAGAAGGAGCGCGTCTGGCTGCCGTCGCCGAAGACGGTGATGGGTTCGCCGCGCAGCGCCTGCCCCATGAACGTCGGCAGCGCTCGCCCGTCGTCGAGGCGCATGCGGGGGCCGTACGTGTTGAAGATGCGGACGATGCGCGTCTCGACGCCGTGATAGCGGTGATAGGCCATCGTCATGGCCTCGGCGAAGCGTTTGGCCTCGTCGTAGACGCCCCGCAGCCCGACGGGGTTGACGTTGCCCCAGTACGTCTCGGGCTGCGGATGGATGAGGGGGTCGCCGTAGACCTCGCTCGTGGAGGCGATGAGGAACCGCGCCCCTTTCGCCTTGGCCAGCCCGAGCGCCTTGTGCGTCCCGAGCGCGCCCACCTTGAGCGTCTGGATCGGGTACTTCAGGTAGTCGATGGGCGAGGCCGGGCTGGCAAAGTGGAGCACGTAATCGAGCGGACCTTCGACGTAGATGTAGTTCGTCACGTCGTGCTGAATGAGCCGAAAGCGCTCATGCCCGATCAGATGCGCCACGTTGTCGGGCCGTCCGGTGAGAAAGTTGTCCATGCAGATGACCTCGTGCCCTTCCGCGAGGAAGCGGTCACAGAGGTGGGAGCCGATGAAGCCGGCTCCGCCGGTAATGAGCGTTCGAGGCACGTTGTTCACGCTTTTCCGTTGATCGAGACAGGATGGACGACGGGCGCATAATGCGGGCGGCCGATGCTGAAATAGTCGAAGCCGCCTTCGGCCATGCGAGCCGGGTCGTAGAGGTTGCGTCCGTCGAAGATGACGGGCTGTTTGAGCAGGCGTCGGATCTTGTCGAAGTCGGGGCGGCGGAACTCGTTCCACTCCGTGCAGATGACGAGCGCATCGGCGCCTTCGAGGGCCGCATAGTCGTCCGGCGCATAGGTGATCTCGTCGCCGAGGAGGGCGCGCGTGGTCTCGGCGGCTTCGGGGTCGAAGGCGGCCACCTCGGCGCCTCTCGCGAGCAGTTCTCGGATGACGACGTGCGAGGGGGCTTCCCGGACGTCGTCGGTGTTCGGCTTGAAGGCCAGCCCCCACACGGCGATGCGACGGCCCGTCAGGTCGCCGCCGAAGTAATCCGCGACGCGGTCGGCGAGCAGGCGGCGCTGCCGGTCGTTGACGCGAAGGACGGCCTTCAGGATCTCGAAGGCATAGTCGTTTTCGTCGGCGGTGCGTTCGAGGGCCTGCACGTCTTTCGGGAAACAGCTTCCGCCGAAGCCGATGCCGGCATAGAGGAAATGCTTGCCGATGCGGCTGTCGAGGCCGATGCCGATGCGGATCTTGTCGACGTTGGCCCCGACGCGGTCGCACACGTTGGCGATCTCGTTCATGAAGGTGATCTTCGTCGCCAGGAAAGCGTTGGCGGCGTATTTGGTCATCTCCGAGGAGCGCTCGTCCATCACCACGATGGGATTGCCCTGCCGCACGAACGGCTCGTAGAGCAGGGTCATCACGGCGGCGGCGCGCTCGCTCTCGGTGCCGATGACGACGCGCTCGGGTTTCATGAAGTCCTCGACGGCGACGCCTTCCCGGAGGAATTCGGGGTTCGAAACGACGTCGAAATGCCGCCCGGGTTGGAGCCCGGCGCTCTGAAGCACGTTCCGCACCCGCTCCGCGGTGCCGACGGGCACGGTGCTCTTGTTCACGATGACGCGGTAGCGGGGCGCGCCCTCGGCGGCGAGCAGCTCGCCGATGTCCGCGGCCACGTCGAGCACGAACGAGAGGTCGGCGGCCCCGTCGGCGCCCGGAGGCGTCGGCAGCGCCAGAAAGATGACGTCGCTGGCGGCGACGGCCTCGGCGAGGTCCGTGGTGAAGCGCAGGCGTTGATCCCGCAGCCCGCGCTCGAAAAACAGCTCGAGGCCCGGTTCGAAGATGGTCAGCCGTCCGGCGCTGAGGCTCTCCACCTTCCGCTCATCGATGTCGACGCAAATGACCTCGTTGCCCATCTCGGCAAAACAGGTGCCCGTCACGAGTCCGACGTATCCGGTTCCAATAATGGCAATCTTCATGTCAATATGAATCTCAATAGGGGAAAAAATTCGAGTCCGCCTCAGTATCGACGGAGACGGCAATCGGCTTTAAGGGATCCATTGGCTCCGGGACCGCCGCCCCGGTCGGCGCGTGGAGTGATTTTACAAGAACTATGCCCGCTGGTTGCCGGGTCCGGCAAGGATCACCGGCACAGCGGCCTCAGGCTCCCGCCCCGGCAGGCTCTTGGCGGGCGAGGTACCATGCATACAGGCGTCGGAGGCCGTCGGGCAGGGGCGTCTTCGCCCGCCAACCGAGCGCCCGCATCCGCGAGACGTCGAGCAGCTTGCGCGGCGCGCCGTCGGGCTTCGACCGGTCCCAGACGAGCGGGCTCTCGCTCCCGACGATTCCGCGGATCATCTCGGCCAGCGCGCGGATGGTCAGGTCCTGGCCCGTGCCCACGTTGAGCATCCCGTCCGGCGCGACTTCGAAGAGGCGCGCTTCCGGCTGCCGGAGCACGAAGAGGCAGGCGTCGGCCAGGTCTTCGCTGAAGAGGAACTCGCGGCGGGGCGTGCCCGAGCCCCACAGCGTCACCGGCGCGTCGGGGCCGTCTTCGCGCCGGGCCTCGTGAAACTTGCGCAGGAGCGCCGGCAGCACGTGGCTCGTCTCCGGATCGAAGGAATCGTTCGGGCCGTACAGGTTGGTCGGCGCCAGGCTCACGAAGTCGTCGCCATACTGCTTCCGGAAGGCCCGGCACAGCTTGACGCCCGCGATTTTGGCGACGGCATACCCCTCGTTGGTCGGCTCCAGCGGGCCGGTGAGCAGATGCTCTTCCCGGATCGGTTGCGGAGCGTGCTTCGGATACATGCACGAGCTGGCCAGGAAGACGAGCCGCCGAACGCCGCACCGATGCGCGGCCCGGAGGACGTTCGTCTGGATCGCCAGGTTGTCCCCGAGGAAGTCGGCGGGGAAGGTGTCGTTGGCGAGGATGCCGCCGACCTTTGCCGCCGCGAGGATGACGTACGCAGGGCGATGCTCGTCAAAGAACGTCTCCACGGCGGCCTGATCGCGCAGGTCCAGTTCGGCGCGCGTGCGCACGAGGAGGTTTGTGAAGCCCTCTGCTTCGAGCTTGCGGACGACGGCGGAGCCGACCAGCCCGCGATGCCCGGCGACGTATACGGCCGCGTCTTTCGATCCCAGGTGCATAGCGCGTCCGACCGGCTGCGCGGCGGGTGTTTCGTTAGCGCGAGGAGATACGTTCGATGGCGAGGGCCAC
>JALSSK010000103.1 GCA_026984335.1 Rhodothermales bacterium | reverse complement strand
ACGTACAGGTCCGGCGCGCCGTCGTCGTTCACGTCCTGAAAGCGCACCGTCAAGGCCCAGTCGCGGGGTTCGGTTTCGAGGGGGCGTCCGTCCTCGTCGAGGAACGCGCCTTCGGTGAAGGGCACGCGCGTGAAGCGCCCCGCGCCGTCGTTCCGGTAAAAGGCATCCGCCTCGCCGTACTCGAAGCGCATCAGGCGGTTGCCCTGCCGGCGCAGCTCATAGTGCGGCGCGAACTCGGGGCGAAGCGCGAAGTCCTCGCCCTTGCGAACGACCGACTGCTCGAACGTCCGCTCGAACGGCGGGATGAGGTCGCGGACCGTATGTTTTTTGTAATGGCCGACGTAGAGGTCGAGGTCGCCGTCGCCGTCGGTGTCGGCGAGGGCCATCGAGGTCGCGCCCGCGTGCGCGGCCAGCCCCGAGGCCCCGGTCGTCTCGGTGAAATGCCCCGCGCCGTCGTTCATGAAGACCGCGTTCGGCCCGTCCATGGCCGTCACGAGCAGATCCACGTCGCCGTCGCCGTCGAGGTCCTCGAAGGCCGCGCCCGTCGAGAAGCGTCCCTCGGCGGCCACGCCCGCGGCCGCCGTCACGTCCTCGAAGCGCCATGCGCCGAGGTTGCGAAAGAGGGCGTTCGGGCCTTCGAGGCGGGCCAGGTAGACGTC
This sequence comes from Rhodothermales bacterium, assembly GCA_026984335.1. Lineage (GTDB taxonomy): Bacteria > Bacteroidota > Rhodothermia > Rhodothermales > ISCAR-4553 > JALSSK01. Next base: position 17,689 of record JALSSK010000103.1, on the reverse strand, counting down.
CGTCCATCCGTCGCCGTCCACATCGGCGAGCGCCACGCCCGAGCCGTTCACGTAATGCCGGTTGGCGAGAAACTGCTCCTGACTGAGCGTATTGACGAACGAGAGGCCGGCTTCGGCGGGGTTGACGGCTTCGAAGCCCGGCGCGCGAGCTTTCGGGGCGGCGAGTTCGGCCCACCGGTAGCCTTCGGCCTCATGCCACAGGTACGGCGTCGCCTCCTTCGAAGCGCACGCCGTGAGGAGGCCCACCCCGAGGATCACCACCGCCGCGCCGGTTCGCATCTTCATGATCGTGTCTCGCTCTCCGCCGTGCGGGGCTAGGGGTGTTTGGCGTTCGAGCCATCCTGTGTGACGAGACGGATGGCGTCGACACGGGCGGCTTCCGGGCCGGGCTTCGCAGCTTCAGCCAGCGCGAGAAGGGTGGCGGCATCTTCCACCGCGCCCCGTTTCAGGCGCAGCGCCGCGAGGGCGTTCAGGCTCTCGGCGTCGCCGGTCAGGTTGACCACGTGAAAGAGGATCTGCTCGGCCGTGGGCTCATAGCGGGGATTGGCCTCCGCCGCGCGCGTGGCAAAGGCGACGGCCTCGCGCCGGAGGTCCTCGTCGAAAGGCCGCCAGTACAGCGAAGACCGGTACATCTGAAGCGCGTAGAGGGTGTCGCCGCGCGCGCGGGCCACGGGCAAGGCCAGCGCGAGGGCTTCCTCGGGCGCCAGGTCGTTGACGAGCGTTTCGTACGTCAGGTAGTCGAGGTAGCTCCGCGAGGCGCGCACGCGCCCCAGTTGCTGCTGCAGCAGGATTTGCTCCTCTTCCTCCGAGCCCTTGTTGAACGGATAGCCTGCGTTGATGCTGAAGACTTGCAGGTGGGCAAAGAGGCGCTCGAAAGGATCGGCCAGCCGCCGGTCGAGCGTGACGTAGCGCATGCGCCAGTCCAGGTTTTCGTCGAGGGGCTCTTCGAGCAGAGCGACGCCGCTCAAACGCAACGCCGGGTGATTCCTGATCTCCTCGAAGAAGCGTTCGCCGATGCCATTGTATCCGATGACGTTGGGATGGAGATGGTCGGCGAAGAACCACTCGTCCTCGATGCCGCTGAAGCTGTACGCCCGGGCCACCGGCGCAAGGTTCACCTCCGTGACCAGCCCTTCCTCCGCGAACGTGTCGATGAGCGCGTTCAGCGCTTCCGGGGCGCGGAAACGGATCTCATCGCGATCCTTGGCCGAGAGAAAGGCCACGCGCGCCTGCGTCGTGTCTCCCTGTTCGAAGAGTTCCTGCCCCTGCTCGTAGTCGGCCAGCGCCTCCGGATCTTCGCCGAGGGGCGGTTGATCCTTGAGGTTGGAGACGAGCGTGCCCATGTAGACCGTGATGCCGGCTTGGCGGAAGGTCGCGAGCGCCTCCCGCATGTTGGCCTCGAACTGCGCGATGCCGTCGCGGTAGGCGTCGCCGTCGAGCGTGATCTCGGCGTCGCGGATCATCTGCGCCATCAGGCTCCGCCCGTCGCCGCGCTTTGGCGTCAAGCTCCGGATCAGGTCTTCGAGCGCGCGATAGAGCACGAGGTCCTTGAGCCGAAGGACGAGCCGCTTGAGCCAGATCCGGTTGCCGAGCGCATTGACCGAGCTGCCCGCGCCGAAGGCGCCGTAATACTCGTTGTGCCCGGCATAGATCACCACGGCGTCCGGCTGCTGCGCCGCGATCTCGTCCCTGAGATCCCAGATCGTATAACTGTTGGCCGCCGTCACGCCCAGGTTGATCACCTCGATCTTCTGCCCGACCGCCTCGGCTTCGAGCCGCTGTTCGATCTGCGTGGGGAAGCCGAGGTAGAACCGGTACGGGAAACCCGCCGTCGACGAGCCGCCGAGCACCATCACGCGAAAGGCGCCTTCGGGTTTTTCTTTCAGAAAGGGATGGAAGGCCACCTCCGGCTCGAAGGCGCCGTTGAAATACCGGCGCAGGTAGTCCGGATTCAAGGTTTGATAAGCCTCATGGCCCTTCACCGGCGCAAAGACGGCCTGCTCTTCGGCTCCCACACCGGCGGCGCGCAGCGCAACTTCGAGGACGGCCAACCCCGCCAGCGGCAAAAGAACGGCGAGCGCCCTAAACCAGAACTTCTTCATAGACGTCATTTCCTCTTCTACCCGATCTCAAAACCCGGTCTGGAGTTTTCGGTTCATGTATTCGGCGATCTCCTTGAAGTATGCCTTGCGCTGTTCCGTCATGGGGACCCGTTTCCACAACCCCTTGTCCAGCAGTTGGACTTCTCCGATGAACTGCACGGTGAACGACTCCGACCTTCCCGCGAGGCGGTTGCGGGGCCGGGCCGTGAGCAGGATGCGCGTCTGAGCCCCCTGGTAACCGAGCTTGCGTTCATCGCTGGTCAACGGCACGTCCTTCCACGACGTCTCGAAACGGAGGTCGTCGCTGGAGGAGGTGCGTGTCTCCTTGAAGCGAAAGCCGTATCTCAGGATGAGTGTTTCTTCCGCTTCCCGCAGAATCTCTGCGCGCGAAGCGGAGACGAGCGACTTCCGGTACCTGCTTTCACGTTCGGCCTTTCGCGCCGCCGACGACCCGCCGCATCCCGCCGTCAGGCAAAGAGCCGACACGATTACGACGCACAATATCAGTCTGGCCATGGTGATGTTCCTCAATATGATGTGGGGAGAAAGGCTAAAGGGGGCCCCGTCTTTTCCCCGGGAGGGACCGGACCGAGGGCCGCCGTTCCAATAAACAGCTATTACGTAGAGAGGTCAACACGACCACGCGTGTTGACCTCTCTACGTTTCAATGATGCGATGATGACGAGGTTATCCGTCTTTCGCGCCGATACGCCGGGGCGCTATTGCGGACGGGCATCCATCGTAAAGCGGCTTTCTCCGCCGGTGGGCGCACGCTTCCAGGCGAACCCGCGGTCATCGGCCGAGGCGTCGCCGCCGCCGCCGAAGGTGTACGTCTGCAACGCGAGCGTTTCCAGCTCCTTGCCCGGGATCGGGAAGTGGTACGGCGTATTGTCGACGAGGTCGCCCCAGCCGCGGTCGTCAAAGAAGGCCAGGCCGGCGGCCGTGAGGAACGTCTCGATGCGTTTCTCGTGCTTGAGCTTGGCCCAGAGGCTGGCGCCGTCGCGGTGGTTCTGCGGGTCGTCCGGCGAGCCGACGGCGTCGGTGGCCAGCGCGGGGTTGAGCTCGCCGCGAGGAACGCGCGTGTTGTTGATCAGGTCGGCGACCATCTGCGTGGAGCCGCCCGTGCGGAGCAGCGCTTCGGCCTTGAGCAGATCCATCTCCGCCTTCAGCATGACCGGCATCGCGCCGTTCGCGCCGTTATCCCGGTAGTACTTGTACCGGAAGGGGTTGTGCGAAGAGTAGTGGTACGTGCCGCGCGCGGGCGGGAACGGGCCGTTGTCGCCCTGATACTGGAAGTCCTTGCCGTCGACGGTCGGATCGTCGGCGCTGCCCACGATGCGGCGGTCGCTGGTGTGCACGTCGAAGACGAGGCGGTCCTGCAGCGGCGTGTCGAGCCACTCCTGGAAGCAGTTGATCTTGCCGTCGTTGGGGTCGCAGACGGATTCGTCCGCCGGCCCGATGGTGCGATAGTCGGCGCGGGACCAGGTGCGCCCCTCGGATCCGGCCCACTTCAGGCAGTCCCATTCCTGATCGCCGTTGTCGTCGCCGATGGGGGCGAAGTCTTCGACGATGCCGGCATCGATGCGGCGGATCACTTCGTTCCAGTCCACGGCGGCGCGTTCCTCAGGGGTGCGCGCCACCTGCGCCATGAAGCGAGCCGCATACGAGTTCGCGAGCCGGATCAGGCGCTGGTTGTCGACGTCGAGGCCGAAGATCCAGTCGTCGGAGGCGGCGATGGTGAAGCTGTTGGCCTGCGCGATGGCGATGGCTTCGTCGAGGAAGCCGATGGCGCGCTGCATCACCTCATTATACGGTTGCGTCGGCAGTTCCACCTGCCCGAGGGCCACCGCTTCGAGATCAACGCTTTCGTCCACGACGAACGCCTTGTCGAAGAACAGCGCCAGGTGTCCGTGCATCAGCCCCATATTGAACCTGGCGAAGGCCCGAAGGCGGTTCACGTCGATGCCCGCGTCGATGAAGGCCTGCTCGTTCTCCTCCACGGCGCGCAGGCCGTCGATGGCGTTCGAGATGCCGGTGTAGTTGTCGAACCACGGCCCCTCGGTGGAGGCGCGGCGGCTGTAGGAGGAACTGTTGTCCCACGCGATGCGCGGTTCCGAGGACATGTCGCGCATGCCCCAGTTGGCCCATGAGCACGAGTGCTGGTCGGCCATCGTCGAGAGCATCGGCGAACCGTTGCATCCCTGGGTAGCGTTCCAGTACTCTGTGAAGAGGTTGGAGACCAGCGCCTCGACGTCGTTCGGCTCGGCGAGCGCGCGCGTGCGGTCCGGGTTGTTCGGATTCTCGACCGAGAGATCCTGGCAACCCGCCCACACAAACGCCAGGAGCAGTGCCAGAAGGCTAAATCGTGATAGTTTCATAGCTGTATCCGCAATAGAAAATTTAAGAGCTAAGGGCTTTCGGGCAAGCGGTGCGGAGCCTTCGCCCAAGGGCCGAAGGCTCCGCGCCGAATGCTCCGCTTAGAACTGGATCTCCAGCTTCCCGGTCAGGGACCGGAAGAGCGGGTAGCCGAAGTTGTCGACCCGGTAGAGCGAAGCGTCTCCACCCACGCCGGCGCTGCCGGCGGTCGTGCCCACTTCAGGATCGAAGCCCGAGTAGTTCGAGATGGTCAACAGGTTGCGCCCGATGAGGCTGATGGAGACCTGGTTGAGCGCGTTGCCGAAGTAGCGCTGCAGCACCTGCCGGCTGAACGTGTAGCCCAACGAGACCTCGCGCAACTTCAGATACGTGCCGTCTTCGATGAAGTGATCGTTGATGGCCGTTGCGTCGTAAAGGACCTCGTAGTAGTTGATGGGCTTTTTCAGGTCATCCGGCTTCCCGCTCTGGTCCTGGTCGCGCGAGCGGCCGTCGCGGTAGCTCCACTGCTTGGTGAAGTTGTACACGTCGCCGCCGATCTGAGCGTTCCACAGCATGTAAGCCGTCAGGCCCTTGTAGCGGAAGGTCGTGTTGAAGCCGAGGTTGAAGTCCGGCAGCACGTCGCCGATCTGCACGAACTGGGTCGGGTTGCCGTTCTCGTCGAGCGTCTCGAACTTGACCGGCAGGCCGAACGGGCTGTCGCCCTCTCCGTCGCCGTCGGTATCGACCAGCGCGCCCCAGCATCCCTGGATCGGGTTGCCGTTCTCGTCGGTGAGCCCGCAGTTGCCGGTGAAGCCGTCGCGGAACGTATTGCCCACACCGACGGGCACGAGGTACCCGTCATCGTTGCGATCCCAGGCCGCCGGGTTGGCGCCCTCCGGAAGCTCGGACGGGTCAGAGAGCCAGTGGAAGCCGTACATCGCGCCGAGGATCTCGCCGGAGCGGAAGAAGAACGCCGTGCGCGGCCCGCCCCGGAAGGGGTTGGCGTCGAACCGGGTGATCTCCTGCCGCGTGCGGTCGAAGGTGAAGCCCATGTCCCAGCTCACGTCCCGCGAGCGGAAAAGGTTCGCATTGAGGCTCAGTTCCACCGTGTTCGAGGTGAGCGTGCCGGCATTCTGCCACTGCGAACTGAAGCCGAAGTAACCGGCCAGCGGCACCTGCAAGAGCTGATCCTTGACCTCGCTGTCGGCATAGACGGCTTCGAGGAAGAAGCGGTCCAGGAAGCTCATTTCCAGGCCGAGTTCCACCTCGGTGGAGAGCTCCGGCTTGAGGAACTTGTTCCCCAGCGTCGCCTTGGAGATCGTGCCGTTGGAGAGAGAGAAAACCTCATACTGCGCCTCAAACTGCGGGCGTCCACCGGCGGTGCCGACCGAACCCCGGAGCTTGAACTCGTCGACGGCGCTCTTGAGCGGCCACCAGGACTCTTCCGAGACGCGATAGGCGAACGCGGCGCGGTAATACGTCTGCCAGCGTTCCTCGGCGCCGAAGAGCGAACTGCCGTCCCGGCGGATGAGGAAGTCGCCGATGTACTTGTCCTCGTAGTCGAAGCCCAGCGTGGCGTAGAGGCCGTCGGCGCGGATGGTCCGCTTCGTCGAAGAGAAGTCGCGAGCGCCCTCGGGGAACTGCTTCACGTTCGAGAGATCCTTGATGCCCAGCGAGGTCAACCCCGTACCGGTGAGGCTCTCGAAGTACTCGTCGTCGCTCTCGAGCTGGTACTTGAGCTGCGAGCGCGCCGTGAGCTTGCCGAACGTCCTGTGGAACGAGGCCGTCACGTCGGCATTGAGGGCCTCGATGAAGGAGTTCCGCCGCTGGATCTGCCCGTCGTTGATGCTGCTGGGGTCGATGGTCTGGAAGCCGCGGTCCATGAACGTGGTGCCGTCGGCATCGAGGCGGTCATAGCTGAACGTGCCCTCGAGGTCGACCCAGTCGGTCGGCTGGTACTTGGCGCGGAAGTTCCCGAGCAGACGGGAACGCTCCTGCTTGATGTCGGTGTTCTCTACGACGTAGAGCGGATTTTCCTCGACGGCCAGGGGATCGGCTTTCACGAAAAGCTGTCCGTTCTCGTCGCGGCGGGCCAGGTTCACGATCGGACTGGTGAACATCAGGCCGAAGAACGGGTTGATCGCCCCCGAACGTTGCACATCGTCGCTCTGCGACTGCGAGTACCGCCCCGAAGCGCTCAAGTACAGCTTGTTGCTGATCCGGTGATCGAGGTTCAGCAGAAAACTCTGCTGGTTGTAGCCGTCGGTGCCTACGACCACACCGCCTTCCTTCAGGTTCGTAAACGAAACGTGGAAGTTCGTCGAGGCGCTGTTCTGGCTGATCGAGATGTAGTTGGAGTACGTGTCTCCCGGATCGAAGAACTCGTCGAAGGCATTGTACGTCGGTCCCGAGAGCGAATACTTCTTGTCGTAGAAGGAAACGCCGCCCAGAATCTTGTCTTCGAGCACGCCGGGGCCGAAACCGTTCGGGAGGCACGTATCGCAGGAGTTGACCTGACCGTCGGCGTTGAGGAAACGCCCCTGGCTGTCGACCTTGAAGCTGTGCGCCGAGTTCGCCTGGAGCGATTTCGGCAGATCGCTGATGCCGAACTCGTTCCGGATGGTGACGCGCGTCTGGTTCAGCGGAACGTTGGACCCGCGCTTGGTCGTGATGTTGATCACGCCGTTCTGCGCGCGGGAACCGTAGAGCGATGACGCGGCGGCCCCTTTGACCACCTCCATGCTCTCGATGTCGAGCGCGCCGAGGTCGACCTGGTCGGCGCCGAGGATGACGCCGTCCACGATGAAGAGCGGCTCAGAGCTGCCCGTGATGCTGGTCGAGCCGCGCAGGCGCACCGAGTAGCCCGAACCCGGCTGACCGCTGTTTTTCAGCACCGAGGCGCCGGCAATCTTGCCTTGCATCGAACCGACCGGGCTGCTCGCCGGCGCCAGTTCGATGGCCGAGGCGTCGAGCTTGCTCACGGTGAAGGCCAGCTTCTTTTGCGGCGTGGCCCCGGTTACCCCCGTCACGACGACCTCGTCGAGCTTGAGCAGGTCCGGCGCCAGGGTGAAGTCCTGGGTCTGTGCGCCGGGGGAAAGGGTGATCTGACGCGTTTGAGGGGTATAGCCGACAAAACGGGCTCGGAGCGTAACCGTCTGGCCATTGACCATATCCCCGGGCACTTCGAAGCTGTAGTGCCCGTCGACGTCGGTGGCGGCCCCGATGACAAGTTCCTCGATCAGCACGTTCGCGCCGGGGAGAGCCTCGCCGTTGGGGTCGGTGACTGTGCCTGAGATGGTGGCGACCTGGGCCGATGCCCATCCCGGCACAAGCAAGGCTAGCACAAAGCTAGCCCGGAGGAGCTTTCGTAACATGGCGTCTTCCGATGAGTGGTTGGTTGAGACTGCGAATGCTGTGGGGGAAGAAGAACCTTGTCGCCGAGGTCGAGTCGCGCACTCGTTTTTTCGGGCGAAGGCCTCAATGCGGCAATGAACGCAGGGCCGCGCAGCCCCGACCATTATAGCCGCATTTATAACTAAATCAAACCCTTACAGGGAAATGATTCGTTTCGCAGTTAAGCGTAATAATATAATGTTTTGGTGAAGTTAGGCAAACAAAAAGCGCATGGGTCGTTCATTTTCCCCCTTAATCACTTCGAGAACAAAGCGATATCTCCCTTCCGTCATCCGACGACCGGCGCCGCAGATCGCCGGTCAGCCCTTCTCCGAAAGCGCGAACCGAAGCGTCCGTTCGACCCGCTGCCCGCTCACCTCATCGGTGACGCGCACGCGCACGTCGAGGACGCCCTCGCCCTCCCAGAAACTCAGGTCAAGGAAAATGAACTCACGCGCCGTGCGCGCCCGGGTGGTGTAGGGGGCGCGCACTACGGTCCGCGCGCCATCCCCTTTCTTCAAACGAAGGAAGCCCCCCTTTTCGCGATTGCGCGTCATTTCGTATTCCACGGAAAAATGTGTCCGGTCGTCGGAGCCGAAGCTGAGGTGGTATACCTCGAAATACAGCGCCGGCGGACGCGCCGCCGTCAGGCGCGTGTACGGGTACGGCGCCGCCTCTTCGACAGACGCCGAGGCGTCAGCGGAGGGGGGCCGCAACGGCTTGAGGTCGCTCATTTCCAGACGGCGCCCGTCGGCGACGAGCGCGTGGAGCGAGTCGGCGCGAAAGACGTTCGTTCGGAGGCGCGGCCCCGGGCGGCTCCTCCCGCCCGTCCCCGGCGCGGCGGCATAGAGGTCCCACTGCAGGGCGAGATGATACAGCCCCGTATCCCCCCGCGCGACGAACGTCTGCGCCGGAAGGACCTGCGTTCCCTCCGCCGCCACGGACCGGAGCATGAACCGTTGCTCCCGCGCCGCCCGCCGCTCGTACGCGCCGCCCAGACGCGCCAGCGTGCCGACGAGCAGAAAGTCGTACGGCGCCCGGAGCCCCTCCGCTTCGAGCCGCTTGCGCATCGCCTTCGAAGGCGTCAGGCTCTCCGGCGCCACGCCCCAGTAGACCTCCGTGCGCGTCGTCCCGTCGGCGTCGAGGAAACGCGCCGTGCGCACGAACAGCGGAAACGGTTCGGCCTCGCCCATGACGTCGACGAACATGCGGGGGACGTACCGGGCGCGCGCCCGCGCCGCCCTCCGATCTTCGACGACGGCCTGCGAGAGCGCGCTCCGGGCAAACTCGTTCGGGGGGACCGGCAAGCGCAGCCGGGCCTCGGCATTCTGCCGCGCGCGCGCCCCCAGAAGCGCCTTCGCCGATGCCGCCGAGCCGTCGTTCACGGCTTGTCCCCGGGTGTTGCCCGCCACCCGCCGGCGTATCTCCGCCTCCAACCCCGCCATCGCGAAGGCGTCGAGTTGGTCGACGTAGCCGGCCACGTCGGCATACCGCGCGGCGTAGCCGGGATGATGGAGCGAGAGGTTGCGATAGATCTCCTCCATCACCCGCACCACCGACGCGCCTTTCTTTCGCCCGCGCACGCTCGGCGCGACCGCGTTGCGCAGCGCGGGCGGCACCAGGTCCCCGACCTCGCCCAGCCGAAAAGAACCCCATTTTTTGACGAAAAGAAACTGCGCCGCCCGGTCGACGTGATCGTACACCCAGAACTCGTTCTCCGGGAAATCGGTGGATTGGAGCGTGAGGTTGGCCCGCAGCACCTTTTCCCGGAAAGCGTTCGTGTTGAAGTCGATGGTGGCGACGTGGGCGGGCGGGCCAAGGCGGAGGTAGACGCGGCCCCGGTCGTCGAAGCCCTCGGCGGTATGAAAGCGGTCGAGAGCGTGCGCGAGGCGTTCGAGGTGGGCGAGGAGGGCTTCGTTGGCCTCGGTGGCGGGGGCGGGGTCGCGGCTGCGCCACCACGCGAGAAGCCGCGCGCCGGCGCCGGGCGCGAGGCGCGGCCCGTCTCCGGCGTCGAGCGTGTGGAGGCCCGTCGCCGCCCGCACCTCCGGCGGCGCGACGAAGGAGAGCGCTTCGAGGTAGGGGCGCAGGAGCGCCGCCTCATCCGCCGAAAGCGGTCCGTCGAGCGCGGCGAGCAACCGCCGGTACGCCCACGCAGCCCCGGCAGAGGCCGCCTGCCCCGCCTCGAACGCCCGCCGCACGAGCGCCTCGTCCGCCCGGAGATCCTCCTCCGGCTGCGGGAAAGCGGGACGCGCCGCCGCCGCGCCGCACAGCAGAAGCGCCGCCGCCCACCGAACCCCCGCATCTCTCGACAGACCGAACATGACGTTTTCGCTCCCGGAAACGAACCGCGCCTCGACGCAAAACCTTACCGGATTAATCTTAGCGCAATAGCTGTCCTTCCCCCGCACTTTGCCGTCGAGCCGTCGAAAAACCGGTGTGAACGGCCCGTTCATGCGCTCCGGCGGCCTCGCGGGCGCTCATAAAAACAACGAGGCCCGTCCGGGAAAGACGGGCCTCGCGTATCACGAATCGATCCGGTGCGCCGGGGCGCTTACTGTCCGCCGAGGATAATCGGCAGCCCGTCCTTCCCGCTTCCGATGATGACGGTCTTGGCGTTGGGCGAGTTGGCGAGATCCTTCGTGGCCTCGATGCCTTTGAAGCGGAGGAACTGCGGCGAGAGGCTCTGCGTGATGATGCGCTGATACTCGGCCTCGCCCTCGGCCTCGATGCGTTTCCGCTGCGCCTCCAGGCTCTCTTTCTGGATGGTGAACTCGTACCGTTCCGCCTCCTGCTCCTCCTTGAGCTTGTTCTCGATGGCGGTCTTGATCTGGTCGGGCAGGCGCACGTCGCGGATGAGCACGGCGTCGATGGTGATGAACTGGCTGGCCACCCGATCCTTCACGCGGTCGAAGATCTGGCTCTGCAGTTCGGTGCGCTTGCTCGAATACAGCTCTTCGGGCGTGTATTGCCCCACCACTTCGCGCACGGCGCTCCGGAGCTCCGGCTGGATCAGCTTGCGGTAATAGTCCGTGCCGTACGTGGTGTGCAACTGCGGCAGGTTGCTGAGCTCCGGTCGCCAGCGGATCGAGACGTCGGTGCCGATGGACAGGCCGTTCGAGGAGAGCACCTCCATCGTTTCGAGCTTCTCTTCCACGCGCACGTCGTACCGGATCACATCCACCCACGGCGCGTGGATCTGAAGTCCTTCGCCATAGGTCCGGCTCAGGTCCGTGCCGCCGAAGATGCTGTATTTGACCCCCGCTTGTCCGGACTTGATCGAAGTCGTCATGCATCCGCCCGCCAGCACGGCGACGATGATGAAGATGAGCACGGCCATACCCATACGGGCAGCCGCACGGGTCAGATTGGGATAATTATTGGTTGCCATATCGAAAAGGGGTCTGGTGAGGATTCAGCCTGTAGAGACGGTCTGTCAGGGACCGCGGACGAGCATGAGAGGTGGCGCGCATGGCGCATCGCGTCAAGCCTGCGTTTGGGAACGCAATACGCCCTTATGAAAGACGCGTCGTGCAGCCCGGCATGATCGGCCCCAACCGTTTCGTAAAAATGAGGTATCGTCTCTCACAACGGCCAAGGTAGCGCGAAAGTTGCGTGGCAACAAGGACAACGTCCGTTTCGTTATGGGGCCTCATACCGGCGATTTTTCCGCCCTCACCCTCCACGATTTTTCGCATACATCACCGATGATGACGCCTGAGACCACGCCCCTCGCCCCCGCCGTCGTCTCGGCGCTCGCCGAAGCGGCGGCGCCGGGCCGTCTCCGCCGCGACGTGCCGCTGGCGCCCTTCACCACGTTCCGCATCGGCGGCCCGGCGGACCTTTTCTTCGAGGCCCGCACGCCCGGCGAACTCGCGCGCGTCATCACCGCCGCGCGACGTCTGGGGCTCCCGCACTTCCTCCTCGGCATGGGCGCGAACATCCTCGTGGGCGACGGCGGCTTCCGGGGCCTCGTCGTGCGCAACGCCGCGCGCGCGATCCGCGTCTTTCCCGAAACGCATCGCCTCCGGGCCGACAGCGGCGCCGTCGTCTACCCGGACGTGATCGAGGCCGCCGTCGGCGCGGGTCTCTCCGGGCTCGAGCATTACGTCGGCATCCCCTCGACCGTCGGCGGCGCGCTGTGGCAGAACCTCCACTTCCTTTCCCCGGACCGCTCCCGCACGATGTTCGTCGAAGAGGTCCTTCTGGAGGCCGAACTGCTCACCGAGGAGGGCGAGCGCCGCACCGTCGGCGTGGACTATTTCGACTTCGGCTACGACCGTTCCATCCTCCACACCCGCGACGACGTCGTGCTCTCGGCCACGTTCCGCCTCGCGCCCGGCGACGAGGCCGAGATGCGCGCCGTCATGGCGGCAAACCTGGCGTGGCGGCGCGAGCGCCATCCTCCGCTCGAGACCGAGCCGAGCGCCGGCTCCATCTTCAAGAAGATCGAGGGCATCGGCGCGGGCCGTCTCATCGACGGATGCGGGCTCAAGGGCGCGCGCATCGGCGGGGCGGAGGTCTCCCGCCGCCACGCGAACATCATCGTCAACCGGGGCGGGGCCGCCGCCGCCGACGTGCGCGCGCTGATCGCCCACGTGCAGGCCGTCGTCGAGCGGGAGACGGGCTACCGGCTGGAGCCGGAGATCGCCTTCGTCGGCGCGTTTCTCCCGCCGAGCACGGAGCCGCCGAGCACGGAGCCGCCGAGCACGGAGCCGCCGAGCACGGAGCCGCCGGTGCGGAGCGACGCCGCCCCCGCGCGCCCCGCGACGGACACGGACCGTCCCACGCGCGCGTGAATTGCCTGCGGAAAGCGGCCTGCGGCAAACCATCCGTTTGAGAATGGCCGCCGCGCGCCCGATTTTGCGCGAACCCGCAACGCCTCTCTTTTTCCGGACCCGCACCCGATGAACTGGCTCTATGGCGCATGGGCGGTCTTCGAGAAAGACCTCCGGCTGGAATTACGCAACCGGTACGCCGTCAACATGCTGTTGATGTTCGTGCTCTCGTCGCTGTTTCTGGTGGCTTTCGGCATCGGGGAAACGGCCGTGAGCACGCGTGTGCAGGGAGCGCTGCTCTGGGTGGTGATCCTGTTTTCCGCGGCGGTCGGGCTGGGGCGCTCGTTCATCAGCGAAGAGGAACGCGGGACGGTGCTGTTGCTTCAACTCAACACGCGCCCGAGCATGGTCTACGCGGGCAAGCTTTTGTTCAACTTCCTGCTCATCCTCGGGGTGAACATCGTTGCGCTCGGGGCGTTCATGCTGCTCCTTCGCGTGGACGTGCGCGCGCCGGGGCTGCTTCTGAGCACGCTGGCGCTCGGAGCGCTCGGCCTCTCCGGAGCGACCACCCTCCTGGCGGCCATCATCGCGCGGGCGGCGAACAAAGGACCGCTTTTGCCCGTTTTGCTCTTTCCGCTGCTCGTGCCGCTTTTGCTGTCGGTCGTCAGCGCCACGCAGGCGGCCCTCCCGATGGGCAACGGCTGGAACGAGGCCGGCGATGAACTGCTCACCCTCTTCGGGTTTGCCGGCGTCGTCATCACCGTCTCCGTGCTCCTGTTCGACTACGTCTGGAACGACTGAAACCTGCTTTTCACCTTCAATCCCCGCCGAGCTATGAGTGACACGTCAACCCCCGCGGCTGCGGTCAACGTGCGGCGCTATCGCCTCGTGCGCAACGTGGTGGCGGTATGGCTGACGGTGATGATCGTGGCGGCCTTCCTCCGCGACATCCCACGCCTGAACATCCTCGAACACACGGCGCGCAACCTGTACTTCCACGTGCCGATGTGGTTCACCATGATGACGGCGGTCTTCGTCTCGGCCTACCACTCGTTCCAGTTCCTCCGCACGGGCAACCCCCTCCGCGACATCCGCGCCCTGCAGGCGGCCCGTGTGGGCTTTGCCTTCGGGCTGATGGGCCTGATCACCGGCATCGTATGGGCGCGCTTCACGTGGTATGCCGGCGCCGGCATCTGGTGGAACTTCGACCCGCGACAGACGATGGCCGCCGTGCAACTGCTCATCTACGGCGCGTACTTCGTGCTTCGCACCGCCGTCGACGAGCCGAGGCGACGGGGCCGGATCGCGGCGGTGTACAACCTCTTCGCGGCGGCCACGGTGCCGTTCCTGCTCTACATCGTGCCGCGCCAGATGCACAGCCTCCACCCCGGCGCGGAGGGCAACCCCGCCTTCAGCGAAACCGACCTCGCCCCGGCCATGCGCCCGATCTTCTACGCCGCCGTGATCGGCTTCATCGGCCTTTTCTGGGTCCTCTACACCCAGCGCGTCCGCCTGGCCGTGCTCAAGAAACGCCTGCAGGGCGATCCCGAGTTTTAGCCCGTTCCGCTCTGCGTCACGCACCCAAAACGCTCATGACGATCCACCTTCTGTACACCCCGCAGGAAGTCGAACAGGCCCGGCAACAGGCCGCTCCGTACGACAGCATCTGGGCCAACACCGCACAGCCCGAAAAGCCGGCCTCGGCGCTCGAACAGGTCATGCTCGCGCAGGACAAGATCTACGTGGTGCTGGCCGTCGTGCTCATCATCTGGCTCGGCCTCATGGTGTTCCTCTTCCGCACCGACCGCAAGATCGACGCCCTGGAACGAACCGTCGAGGCATGCATTCCAGAGGAGCGCGACGAGCTCTAAAAAGCGCTCGAAGACGGTCCGGTCCGGTCATGTCCGACCGACGGACCAGGCGCCAACCGTGAAAGTGTTGAAACGAACGGCCGATACAGGGATCGAGAGACCGTCCTGCCGCTATTATCGAGATCAAGCGCACAACCCTATCCTATCGCCATGAAGAAGAAGACGATCATCGGTTTGCTTTTGCTCGTCGGGTTTACCTCGGTGCTCTTTATGAACTTCGGCCGGCAGGTCGGCGGTTACATGAACTTCGCCGAAGCGGCCGAGGCGGGCGCCAGGGCGCACGTGGTGGGCGCCTGGGTGAAGGACCAACCCGCCCGGTACGATCCCGCCCGGAACCTGTTCAGCTTCTATATGCGCGACGAACTGGGCAACGTGCGCCTGGTGCATTACGCCAACCCGAAGCCGGCCAATTTCGAAGACGCCGAGCGCCTCGTGATCGACGGCTATGCCCGGGACGACGCCTTCGTGGCCGAGCACATCCTGGTCAAGTGCCCGTCGAAGTACAACGACACCCGCGACCTGCAAAAGACGTCGATGCCCTGACCTCGCGCGCCGATCGCACATGAGAAGGCCGCTCCGCATCCTCGCCGCGCTGACGCTCGCCGGCGCCGGCCTCCTCGCCGGATCGCGCATGATGACCACCGACCGCGCCGACTTCCCATCCGACCCGGACTCCGCCAATCCCCTCCCGCCGTGTCCCTCTTCGCCGAACTGCGTGCGTCTCGCGCGTGTGTTTGCCGCTGACGCCGATGCGCTCTTCGCCTCGGCCCGCGCCGCGCTCGAAGCCCTCTCACCCCACACCGTGACCGGGGACCCCTCCGCCCGCAGCCTCGACGCCGTCTTCCGTGTGGGACCGTTCAAAGACGACCTGGCGATCCGTGTGACGCCGCAGGCCGGCGGCAGCGCCCTTCACCTCCGCAGCGCCGGCCGCACCGGCTACAGCGACTTCGGCGTCAACGGGCGACGCGTTCGGCGCTTCCTCGAAGCGCTCGGCGAACGGCTAGCCGAGGTACAATAGCGTCGCCAGCCAGAAGAAGACGAGCGTGCCCAGGATGTCGTTGCTCCCGGTGATGAACGGCCCGGTGGCGATGGCCGGATCGACGCCCAGCCGGTCGAGCACGAGCGGGATCGTGGCCCCGATGATGGTGGCCATCACGATCACAATGATGAGCGCCGTCCCCGCCGTCACGACCAGCAGGAACGGCCGTTCGATCCGGTCGGGAACGATCATGCCCACGAGGAGGATGATCAGCCCCATCACGACGGCCGCCGCCAGCCCGTTCACCAGACCGACGAGCAGTTCACGTCCCAGCCGGCGATAGAGGTCGCTCGACCAGATGTCTCCGGAGGCCAGCCCCTGCACGGCGATGGCCGAGCTTTGCACGCCCGCGTTCCCGGCCGTCGCCATCACGATGGGGATGAAGCTCGCGAGCACGGGCACGGCCTGCAACGCGCCCGAGAAATACCCGATGATGAAAGCCGCCACCCCGGAGCCGACCATGCCCGCCAGAATCCAGGGCAGACGTCCCCGCACCACGCGCAGGACCGAGTCCGTAGGCTCCTCGCCGCCGGCGACGCCGCTCATGCGCTGAATGTCCTCCTCGGCCTCCTCCCGGATCACGTCCACCACGTCGTCGATGGTGATGCGCCCGATCAGCCGGCCCCGGTCGTCGACGACGGGGAGCGAGACGAGGTCGTACCGCTCCATCAGCCGGGCCACCTCTTCCTGGTCGATCCCCGCGGTGACGGCCTCCACGTCGGGGTCCATGACGTCGGCAATGCGGGCCCGGGACGGTGAAACCAGAAGTTGCTTCAGAGAGACGATGCCCTTGAGCCGCCCTTCGTCGTCGACGACGAAGACGCCATAGAGATCATCGACGGCATCAGCGTGGCGACGCACTTCTTCGATCGCTTCGGCGACGGTCCATGCCATCGGCACGGCCACGTATTCCCGGGCCATGATGCCGCCGGCGGTGTCCTCCTCATAGCCGAGCAGTTCCTGAACGTCCTCGGCGTCTTCGAGGGTGGGCAGCACCTCCTGCGCCACCTCTTCGGGCAGGTCGGCGAGCACGTCGGCGGCGTCGTCGCTTTCGAGCTCGTCGATCATCGCCGAGAGGCGATGCGTGGGCTCTTCTTCGAGCAGTTCGGCGCGGAAATCGTCGTCGAGTTCGGCCACCACCTCGGCGGCCTGCTCCACGGGCAGCCACCGGAAAAGCTTTTGGGCGTCGTCGAAGGGGAGGTGGCTCAGGAGGAGCGCCAGGTCGGCGGCGTGGAGATCGGCCACGATGTTGAGCACCATCCCGCGCTCGCCCGCCTCGATCAGCGCCTCGAGGTCTTCCACCAGCTCATTGTCCAGGTCGAACGTGCCCGGGGCGCGCGCCTGCTCTTCCATCACTTCGCGCTGTGTCATCTCGGGTCTCCTGGATCGTGTGAGTGAGCCGCCCGCCGTCTCCTCTTCTCCGCGCCCCGTCTAGCGAAATGCCTGAAGATAGCGCGCCAGTTCGACGAATGCCTCGGGAGTGAGTTCTTCGGCCCGGCGCCGGTCCCAATCGTGAGGAAGCGTCGCGCCGGCCCCCCTCGTCCACAGGCTCAGGCTGTTGCGCAGGGTTTTGCGACGTTGATTGAAAGCCGTGCGCACCACCTGCCGCAAGAAAGCCGGATCGACGTCCGGCGCCGCCTCACGCGCTTGAGAGAAGTCCAGCCGTACAACCGCGCTCGTCACATCCGGTTTCGGGAAGAAGACATTTTTCGAGACGCGAAAGAGCAGTTCCGGCTTTGCATAGAGCTGCACGGCCACGCTGAGGATGCCGTAGGCTTTGGTGCGCGGGAGGGCCACGAGCCGCTGCGCCACTTCGAGTTGCATCATCAGGATCGCCTCGCGGACGCATGGGTGCGCATCGAGGAGACCGAAGAGAATCGGGCTGGTGATGTGGTAGGGCAAATTGCCGATCACGTGCAGCGGGCCGCCTTTCTCCTCCGCCGGCGCGTTCCAATCGACCGTGAGCACGTCGGCGTGCCGCACGTCGAGGCCGGGGAAGCGTTCGCGGAGCAGCGCCACGGCCCGCGCGTCCACCTCGAAGGCCGTCAGCTTCGGATAGCGCGCATGAAGCAGCCCCGTCAGCGCGCCCTGCCCCGGCCCGATCTCCACCACGGGCGCCTCCGGCCCGGCCCGCAACGCCCCGACGATCTTACG
>JALSSK010000102.1 GCA_026984335.1 Rhodothermales bacterium | reverse complement strand
CGCTTCTCGACCAAAAAAATGTGCCCGTGCTCCGTCAAAGGGCGCCCTGCGTTCGCCGCCGTCTGGCGTTCACCCAAACCCCCATCCACCCATAGACCCCCTCTTCCTCAGACGCTCTTTCCTCTCTATCTTGTCGGAGACGAAGCGTCTTCTCATCCAAACTTCGAGGATCATGCGAAAGCTTCGATGGGGCCTGCTCGGCACGGCCCGGATCAGCCGTAAAATCATCCCCGCCCTTCGACGTTCCGTGCGGCACGAGGTCGTCGCCGTGGCGAGCCGGGACGAAGAGCGGGCGAAGGTCTATGCCCGTGCCCGGGACATCCCCCGAGCCTATGGCGACTATGGGGCGCTCCTCGCCGATCCCGACGTAGACGTGGTCTACAACCCGCTGCCCAATCACCTGCACGCGCCGTGGACCATCCGCGCGGCGGAGGCGGGCAAGCACGTGCTCTGCGAGAAGCCCCTCGCGCTCTCGGTCGCGGACGTGGAGGCGGTGGCCGAGGCGGCCCGGCGCGCGGGCGTGGTGGTGACCGAGGCGTTCATGTACCGCCATCACCCCCGCACCCGCCGCGTCCGAGAGATGATCGAAGGCGGCGAGATCGGCGATCTGCACCTGGTGCGCGGCGCGTTCACGTTCCCGCTCGACCGGCCCGACGACTTCCGGTGGCGACCCGAATGGGGCGGGGGGAGCCTGTGGGACGTCGGATGCTATCCGGTGAGCTTTGCCCGGTACGTCGTCGGGGCGGAGCCGGAGTCGGTTTTCGCCGACGCGGTCCTCGGCCCCACGGGCGTGGACGTCTCCCTTGCCGGGCAGATGCGCTTCCCCGGCGGTGTGCTCGCGGCGTTCGACTGCGGCTTCCGGTCGCGCTTCCGCATGGAGATGACGTTCGTCGGCAGCCGGGGCGTGCTCCACGTGCCGAAGGCGTTCAAGCCGTCTTCGAAAGCCGCGCTCGTGCTCGTTCGCCACGACGGGGACGAAGAAGTGATCGTCTCCGTGCCGGGGCCGGAGGATCTGTATGCGGGGGAGATCGAGGACCTGGCCGACGCCGTGCTCGAAGGCAAGCCGCCCGCCGTCCCGCTCGCGGACAGCCGCGCCAACACGGCCGTTCTGACGGCGCTGCTCCGCTCGGCGCGTGAGGGCTGTCCGGTCCGTCCTTGAGCACCGAAGCGCCACGGCGGTTGAGAAAGCCGGGTTCGGGTCGAAAACACGGAGGGAGGCTTTCGTCCCGAAAGGGCGGAGCCGCGGAACCCCCGCCCCGCAGGGTGACGTTGACTATCCGCCCGCGACGCTCTCACCTTTAGCCGAAGACCGGACATGCCGTTGTTGCCGTACAGTGTGCGCGAGGGACTCGCCGGGTTGCGCCGCGCCCGTTTTGCTTCCGTGGCCTCGACGAGCGCCATGGCGGTGGCGCTCGTGATGATCGGGCTGTTCATGCTCCTGACCTACGAGGCGCAGGCCGTCTCCGACTGGCTCCGGCAACGTGTGGGGGAACTCGAGATTTTCCTCGAAGACGTCAACGAGCCCATGGCGCAGGCACTCAAGGAGCGCGCCGCCTCCATGCCGGGGGTGGCCGAAACGGAATACGTCTCCCGCGCCGAGGCCGAGGCCATCTTCAAACGGGAGTTCGGAGAGGGCGCCGAGCTGTTCTTCGACGAGCCGTTCCTGCCCGCGTCGATCAAGGTGCGCGTCGAGCCGGATTATGCCAACCCGGACAGCCTTCAGGCGCTCGTCGAGGAGTTTGCCTCGTGGAACCGGGTCGATGAGGTCGTCTTCAACCAGCCCTTGCTCGTCAAGGTGCAGCAAAACCTGCGGTTGCTCTCGATGATCGGACTCGCGCTCGGAGTGCTCGTCGTGCTCGCCTCGGTGTTCCTCGTCGCCAACACCATCCGGCTGACGATCTATGCCCGCCGCCTCTTGATCCGCACCATGAAACTCGTCGGAGCCACCGACGCCTTCATCCGTCGTCCCTTCATCGTGGAGGGCATTGCGCAAGGTTTTCTGGCGGCCGTGCTCGCCCTGGTGGCGCTTGCCGGGCTGTACACCCTCATGCGGAGTTATCTCCCCGCCATCGACGTTTCGGGGCTCGTGCCGGTCGCGTTCGCTCTCGGACTGCTGGTTATCGGCGTGGCGCTCGGGTGGGTTGGGTCGTACTTCTCGGTGCGTCGCTTCGTCAGGAATGTGGCGCTCCACTGAGCCGCCTTCACGCGTTTCTTTGCCGGGACCGGCCCTCGCGGCGTATCATTTTTCGGGCTCCGGCTGGATCCTTTCGTGAAGCAGGCGTACGCTTCGTATGCGGTGCGGCGCCCTTCACCACCTCACAAACGACGAATTTTTCCGAAGAAAGAAGATATGAATCCTTTGA
This sequence comes from Rhodothermales bacterium, assembly GCA_026984335.1. Lineage (GTDB taxonomy): Bacteria > Bacteroidota > Rhodothermia > Rhodothermales > ISCAR-4553 > JALSSK01. The sequence goes on along the minus strand of JALSSK010000102.1, from coordinate 1,774 downwards.
AGATGACGGGCCGCCTGGGGGCGACGACGCTGATGCTCCTCGGCCTGACGGCCTGCGGCAAGGGGACGGGAGTGGGGGAGACGGAGGAAGGCCGGCTCGTCCTCGGCACGACGGAGGCGACGGAGACCGTGACCCGGGCCGTCGCGCCGGAGAACCGCACGCTCGTGCTCGACGGCTTCTCGGGGCACGTCGCGCTCACGGGCTCCGCCGATGAGGTGGCTCGCCTGACCTTTACGAAGCACGCGCGCGGGGATGGCGAGTCGGCGGCCCGGCGCGCACTCGAACGCATCCGCATCGAGGAGAGCGGCGACGAGACGACGTACCGGTTCGCGCTCCGCGCCGACGCGCCGAGGGTCAGCCGCGTGGACGTGACGGGCACGGTCCCGAAAAACGCGACACTCCGGATCCTTCTGCAAAACGGCCATGTGACGCTTGCCGGCCTCGAAGGGCCGCTGTGGGTCAAAGATGAGAACGGCAACGTACGGATCTCGGGTGCGGGGGCGAGGGTCGAGGTGGAGACGCACAACGGAAACGTCGCCGTGGGGATGGCGCGCCTCGCGCCGGAGGCTCGGGTGAACCTCACCACGGTCAACGGCGACCTCACGCTCGCGCTGCCGCCCGACGCCTCGGCCCGCGTGGAGGCGCGCACGAAAGCCGGTGAGATCAGGGTCGAGGGGCTCGCCTTTGCCGAAAGAAGCCTCGATCCCGTGGGCGCGGGGGGGCATTTCCGTGGAAAACTAGGCTCCGGCGGGGCGGTCGTCACGCTGAAGACCGAGAACGGCGCCGTCGCGATGCGGGCGGGCGCTCTCGAACCCGCGCCTATGCCTGCCGACACGACGGCGATGCCCGCGCCTCCACCGAGCGCCGACACGACGGCGATGCCCGACGTCCCGGCTCCTGCGCCGGACACGACCGCCGGGCCGGGCTTCATCGCGCCGCCGGATACGACCGGGACGGGGCGCTGAGGGGCACGGGAAAGCCGCTCAACCTTCCGGCACGACGGCGACGATCCGGAGCGGCCCGCCGCTGCCGCCGCGAATCTTCATCGGAAGCGCGATCACGGTGAAGCCGTTCGCCGGGAGGCGGTCGAGGTTCGCCACGTTCTCGAAGGCCGGGATGTTCGCTGCGAAGAGCGTCCGGTGCGTCTCGAAGAGGCGCGACTGCCCGTAGTCGATGCTCGGGGTATCGAGGCCGACGGCATGGATCGCGCGGTGCTCGACGAGCCACCGGGCGGCTTCGGGGGCGAGGCCGGGGAAGTGGAGCTTCGGCACGGCCTCCGCGCCGCGCTCGTCGGCGCCCATGTACGCGGCTCGGTCGGGCCAGAAGCGCCCGAAGCCGGTGCGGAGAAGCACGATGACGCCGTCCGGCAGCCGTCCGTGCTCGGCTTCCCAGCCCTCGAAGTCCGCCGTCGTGACGCGGTAATCCCGGTCGGCGGCGGCCTTCTCCGTCACGTCGACGACGACGGCGGGGCCGATGAGCTGCGTGAGCGGGATCTCGTCGGTGGTGCGTTGCCCTTCGGCGAAATGAACCGGGGCGTCGAGGTGGGTGCCGCCATGCTCGGCGGTGGAGAAGGAGTAGGCCGCATAATAGTACCCGGCGTCGGTGATGCCCTCGAAGTCGGTCGTCTTCTCGAAGCCCGAGGCCGTGGGCCAGTACACGGTGTTCTCATCGAAGGCATACGTGAGGTCGATGATCTCGCCGTTCGGGAAGGCGGCGGGGGGCGGCTCGGGCGCCCGGCACGATGCGAGGACGAAGGCCGTCATGAGGAGAAAGG
>JALSSK010000101.1 GCA_026984335.1 Rhodothermales bacterium | reverse complement strand
TACGGGAGGGGTCGGCATGTGGAGACGGTGCGGGCCGCCCGCCCCGACCATGTCCCCAATATAGCGGGAGTCGGCCTTTGTTTCCGGAGAGAAATCGCCGGGGGGGCCGCGCGAGCTTTTCGATTTCACAGGATAGTCAAACGGACGACGTCTCGGGGGCGGGGGAGACCGCGCCCTGCCGCGAACGGCCCCTCCGGCGCGGCCCCACGCCCCGAGCGAAGCATCGACGATGTGCCGGATTCCGCGATAGACCGCGAAGTCGATGCGTTCGGCAAGCCGGGCAACGTGTGGACCTGCCCCGGGATGAAGCCGGCGTTCGAGCGCCTCGCACCGTCGATCGTTGCGCGGAGGTGCGGCGTCGCGGCGCCGCAGAGGCGCGCGCAGGGGCTGAAACATGGATCGGGGAGCGGGGGTTGAAGCCGGTCTGCACGCGCCCTCGTGCCCCGACTTTTCTCTCATTCCCCACCCTCATGGACATCGAAGTACGCGAAGCCCGTCCCGAAGACGCGACCTATGCGGAGGCCGTCACCCGTTTGATCGAAGACGCCGCGCGGGTGCGCGGCACGGGCATCGCCAAGCGTGATCCCGCGTACATCCGCGCCAAGATCGAAGAAGGCAAAGCCGTCATCGCCGTTCAGGGCGAGACGCTGGCCGGGTTCTGTTACATCGAAACGTGGAGCCACGGGCGGTACGTGGCGAACTCCGGCCTGATCGTCGCGCCCGAGTTTCGGCGTCGCGGGCTGGCGAAGCGGATCAAACGGTGCGCCTTCGAGCTGTCGCGGCGGAAGTACCCGGAGGCGAAGCTCTTCGGGATCACGACGAGCTTGCCGGTGATGCGGATCAACTCGGAGCTGGGGTACCGGCCCGTCACGTTCTCGGAGCTGACGCAAGACGAAGTTTTCTGGCAGGGATGCCGGAGCTGTCCGAACTTCGACGTGCTCACGCGCACGGACCGCAAGCACTGCCTGTGCACCGGGATGCTCTTCGACCCGAAGGCTCCGCCGAACGCGGACGAAGACGCCGGGGCATAGGCTCGCCTGTGGCTCGCGTCATCGGCTCGCGTCATCGGCTCGCGTCATCGGCTCGCCATTCGGGCTTACGTCAGGAGATATCGCATGGTAGGGGCGACCGGCCGGTCGCCCCTACACCGCATGCTTCTCATACCGGGCCTCAAGTCTTTGGGATGCATGCACCGGTGATGCAGCCTTGCTCGAATCGTGCGCTCCGTTTCGGACGTTCGGGACGCGGAGCGTCCCCGTTCGGCGTTCCCACGCAGCGCCTGGGGACGAGCTTTTTTTGAAGGAAGCCGCCACTCCCCCATCGTTCGTCATCCCGAGCCCGTCGAGGGATCTATGCGTCACGACGGGCACGCCGCCCGGATACGAGCACCGGGGCATGGGACGCGGGGGCGTTTCCACAAAGCGCGTGAAGACGAGCGCCGGGCCGGCGGTTCTGCGCCGCACGGCGGAAATGAGTATACTGCGGCGACGAAGTCCTATCCCCGTCCTCTTTTCGTCTTGCCGTTCATGGAACTGATCAACATCATCGCGGTGCTCATCTCGCTGGCCGCGATCTTCAGTTACGTCAACTACCGGTACATCGGCCTTCCGATCAGCATCGGCGTGACGCTGATCGCGTTGCTTTTCTCGATGGCCCTCATTGCCATGGACGCGATGGGCTTCGGGTTGCGGGCGTATGCCGTCGCCGTGCTCGAGAAGGTCGATTTCAGCCGGACGCTCCTGCACGGGATGCTCAGCTTTCTCCTTTTCGCAGGCGCGCTCCACGTCAACATCAACGATCTGGCGGAGCGGAAGTGGATCATCGGCACGCTTGCCACCGTGGGCGTGCTCGTCTCGACGTTCCTCGTCGGCGCGCTGGCGTGGCTGATGCTCGGCCGGCTCGGGGTCGAGATACCGTTCCTCTACGCGCTGCTCTTCGGCGCGCTCATCTCCCCGACGGACCCCATTGCGGTGCTGGGCATCATGAAGACGGCGCACGCGCCGAAAAGTCTGGAGGTGAAGATCGCGGGCGAGTCGCTCTTCAACGACGGCGTCGGCGTGGTGATCTTTCTGGTCATCCTGGAGGTCGCCTCGGGCGCGGAAGCGGTGACCGCCGGGCACGTGGCGCAGCTTTTTCTTCAGGAGGCCGTCGGGGGCGTGCTCTTCGGGCTGGGGGCGGGATACGTGGCGTTCCTGATGCTCCGGAGCGTAGACAACTATCAGGTCGAGATCCTCATCACGCTGGCGCTGGTGATGGGCGGCTATGCGCTGGCCACTTCGCTGCATCTCTCCGGCCCCATCGCCATCGTGGTGGCGGGGCTGCTCATCGGCAATCAGGGGCGGCTCCTGGCCATGTCGAGCACGACGCGCCACCACCTCGACATCTTCTGGGAGCTCGTCGACGAGGTGCTCAACGCCATGCTCTTCCTGCTCATCGGGCTGGAGATTCTCGTGCTCTCGTTCACGAAGGCGTATCTGCTGGCGAGCCTGCTCATCATTCCCGGCGTGCTTCTGGCGCGGTTGATCTCGGTGAGCGTCCCGGTGGCGATGTTGCGCCGGGTATTCACCTTCACGCCGGGCATCATCCGCATCATGACGTGGGGCGGGCTCCGGGGCGGCATCTCGGTGGCGCTGGCGCTCTCGCTTCCGCCCGGGCCGATGCGGGAGGTGATCCTGCCCATCACGTACGCCGTCGTCGTCTTCTCTATCCTCGTGCAGGGGCTGACCATCGGCAAGGTGGTGCGCCGCGTGGTGCACGGGGCTTCCGCCGAGCGCTGAGGCGTCACGGGCCCGGAAGCCGGGCGTGGGCGGTCCAGTACACGGTCTGCGGACGCGGGGACGCACGGTCGGCGATGATGCGAAGGGTCCACGGACCGACGCCGGAGGCGCGCGCCCGTTCGAAGACGCTCGAAGGGTCGGCGCTGAGGGCGCGAAGGGAGCCGTCGGGGGCGAGCAGGAGAAGGTCGAGGTTGGCGCGGGGAAGGTCTTCGTCCCCGGGCCACCAGAGGGCGGCGTCGAGGGTGTGCGGGGGGAGGTCGAGGGGATCGAGGGGGAGGTCGAGGGTGTCGCCGGGGCAGAGGGCGGATTTGCCCCACCACGCGACGCCGTCGAGGGGCGGCAGGCGGAGGTGTCCGGCGCCGGTCGAGTCGTTGAAGGGGAAGGGGTGGCGGCCCGCGAGGATCATCTGCGCGTAGAGCTGCCCCGGATCGACGCCGTCGCGTCCGCTCGTGCGGAGGAGCCAGCTTCGGAGGAGCGCCGCCGCGCCGCCGGCGAAGGCCGTCGCGCCGCTCGTGCCGGCGAAGGCGCGGAGGTCCACCTTAGAGTAGCTGCCGGCCGTGAGCACGTCGGTGGGCGCCTGTACGTCCGGCTTGAGGCGTCCGTCGGGGGTTCGGCGATGGCCCTGGCTGAGCTCCTGCCGCCCGGTGGTGACGGTGTACGACCCGATGCCGAGCGCCTTTCGGGCGACGGCGGGCTGCCCCACCTGCCGCGGCGTGTTGCCGGTGGCGGCGATGACGGCCGCGCCGGCCTCGAAGGCGTGATCGGCGGCGCGGATGAGGACGCCGTGGCGCTCGGGCGCATAGCGCAGGCGCGTGCACGTCGCGTCGAGGCATCGATAGGCCGCCCCCGCCAGCGGCGCCACGATGATTTTGCTCAGGCCGGCCACCGCCGCCTGAAAGCCTCGCACCGCCGCGCCATAGTCGAGATCGGGGAAAAAGATCTCGTCGTCGACCACGCGGCACCGGAAGACGCGGTACGTGTCGAGCAGGACCCGCGTCACGCCGCGGTGCGACTGGCCCTGGTTGGCGTTGGCCGTGAGCACGGCGCCGGTCTGGGTGCCGTGATCCTGCGCGCACACCTCGTACGGGTAAAAATATGGGGTGCGGGTGAGGCAGTCCTCGCCGCCGCGCACGCAGTCGCCCTGATATCCGAGGGGCGAGGGGAAGGCAAGTTGGATGTGGTTGACCTCGACGCCCTGGTCGAGGATGGCCACCCATCCGCCCGTCAGCCCGGCGTCGAAGTACGGGTCGCTGCCGAGGCTGTCGCGCCCGCGGGCCACCGGCGGCCCCTCCGGCGGGGGGATCGTGTCCTGATAGATATAGCCGGGAAGGATGAGCCGCCGGATCGTCGACGAGTCGGGTGCGGGCGGGGGGACGAAGGGGGCCTC
>JALSSK010000100.1 GCA_026984335.1 Rhodothermales bacterium | reverse complement strand
ACCCGGCGGATCTCCTGGAGCGACCACCGGTCTTGCCGTGTCCGAAGTTTTTCCCCATCGTTGCCTCCGACCTGCTCGCTCGCATCCTGGACAAAAAGCTTCCGGAGGGCCTGATCTCGGGCTGGATCATCGAGGGGCCGGTGGCGGGCGGGCACAACGCTCCTCCCCGGAACAAGGGGCGCGATGCGGACGGCCATCCGATCTACGACGAGCGGGATCAGGCCGACCTCGACCGGGTGGCGGCGCTCGGCTATCCCTATTATCTGGCCGGCGGCTACGGCTCTCCGGAAAAGCGCCGGGAAGCCCTGGAACGGGGGGCCGCAGGCATTCAGGTCGGGTCGCTTTTCTCCCTGGCCGACGAGTCCGGCTATCCGGCGGCGTTCAAACGCAACCTCATCACGGCCATTCATCAAGGGGACGTCCGGGTGCGAACCGACGGCATGATCTCACCGACGGGCTTTCCCTTCAAGGTTCTGGAGGCGCCCCATACGCTCGGCCTGCCGGAGAACCACGCGAAGCGCATACGCCGGTGCGACCTCGGCTATTTACAACGCCCCTTCGTGGATGAAAAAGGCCGCCTTCAGGGACGTTGTCCCTCCGAACCGGTGGAGGTCTACGTTCGGAAAGGCGGGCGACGGGAAGACACGATCGGGCGAGGGTGTTTGTGCAATGGTCTCCTCGCGAACATCGGGCTGGGGCAACGGCGGAGATGGGGACGGGAGGCGCCGCTCTTTACCGGCGGAGACGCGCTGATGCAACTGCCTCTCGGCTCGGTGGAAAACCCCTTCTATGATGCCGAGGACGTCATCCGCTACCTGCGCGGTGAAACGACGCGGGCGATGCGCGACGGGACGGCGTTGAGGCCCGTCTCCCGTTAGGGCGTGCGGACCTTCGGGAGACGGTTCCTTGTAGGTCGCGACGCCCTTAGTTTACGAAGAAGCGCGGTTTGTCCGCTTCGATCACCTCGATGTCCTGCACGGCGAACCACGACTCGTTGGCTTCGCCTGCGCTGTTTTGGTACGGCACGTCCGGGCTGCCCGTCTCGATGTCCACGACGTAGACGAGGTCCTTCTTCATGCCCGGCGAGACCTCGACGGCGGGGGCGACGTCGGCCACGCGGCCCGTCACCGTGCCGACGGCGATGCCTTCGCGGTTGTACAGGTGGACGCGGACGCGCTTGCCGATGAAATCGTAGAGGTTCATGGTGGAAGCGATGCGTGGGTTCGGTGGCTCGGATCGATGCCTTTTCCAACGAACGAAAGCGTGTGGAGGCTCCCGCTTCGGCGAGGCTTCACCGAAAGCGGTCAGCGCGGCGGCGCTCCGGCGGCGGCGCTCCGGCGTCGGCGTGCTCGTGGATGGGGAGCGCCTCGTTGTTGGCGTGCGGGTGGGTCTGCCGGTATTTTCGGGCGATGGCCTGGCTCGTCTCGTCCTCTTTGAAACGGAGGTAGCGCTTTTCGTGCTCGTCGGCGAGTTCCGTCTGGCCGAGCGCGCGCCGGCAGAGCATGAGGTTGTAGTGCGCCATGAGGTCCTCCGGGTCGATGGCGAGGACGCGCTCGAAGAACGGGACGGCTTTCTCCGGCTCGGCGTTGAGGTAATGCACCCGACCGATCTGGTTGAGCACCACGCGGTCGTGGGGGAAGGCTTCGGCGGCGGTGGTGAGGGCGCGGAGCGCTTCCGCGTACTCGCCGCGAGCCTTGTGATAGATGCCCCGGAAATAAAGCGCCTTGTGGAAGCCGGGCCGGACCCGTTCGGCGGTTTCGAGCACCGGAAGGGCCGCTTCGAGGTCGCCTTCCTGCAGGTACACCCGCACGAGGTTGATCCACCCGTCGGCATATTCGGGGTCGATCTCCGTGACGCGCCGGAACGCCTGTTCCGCCCCTTTGAGGTCGCCTTCGAGGAGGAGGCCGATGCCGTAATCGTTCCACCGCATCCGGGCGTCGGGCGCGGGGCGGCCGTCCTCGCGCCGGGCGGCTTCGACGACGGGTACGACGGCGAGCGTCACCGAGTCCGACGCCATCGTCACGACCGGAAGCACGGGGATGGTCTTGAGCTTGCCCGAGACGTTCTTCGTGTCGCCCGTGAAGACCCACCGGCCGTCGTCGTAGTCGAGCGAGACGTCGGGGTTCGGGTCGGCGGGGTCGCGCACGCCTGCGTAGGCGAATTGCGTGTGCCGCCAGTCAAATTTTCGGTAATGGAGCTTCGCCGTGAGCGTGACGGTCGGGCTCACGTCCTCGGGGACGTGGAGGCGGTAGTGGACCACGTTCGCCGCGCCGGGCGGGATCAGGTTCACGTAGACGACGGCGCGGGTGGCGAAGGCATTGCGTTTGTCGATCCGGTTGGCGTGCGCATCGACCATGAGGCTGCGGAAAAAGTGGGCGCTCGGATCGACGGGGCCGCGTCCCTCGTCCTCGGTCCACCCGCTCCAGAAGAGCACCCGTCCGGCGGCGTCGACGGCTTTCACTTCCAGCCAGGCTTCCTGGGCATCGACGGTGCCGGACGGGAAGAAATGGCCGAGGCCGACGGTGCGCACCACCACGTCGAGCCGGACGGACGCGCCGGGTTGGAGCACGGCGTCGCCGTCTTCGAGCGGGGCGAGGACCGACACCGCCTCGCGCGTGAGGCTGCCCCGCCCGATGCCCTGCGCCTGCTCTTCGCCCACGGCAAACGTGCTCGCGAGGTCGGCCGGCATCTCGCCGCCGCGCCGCTCCTCCTCCGCCACGGCGGCCTTCGCCGCCGGCTCGCTCACGGCGAAGAGATCGACCCGGATCTGACCGTTCTCGAGAAAGTCGATGGTCTGCCGGAGCTGGGTGCTGTCGAGGTTGGCCGTCGGAAGGGCCGTGTTCGCCGCGACGAAGCGGTGGCTCCGGATGAAGCCGTCGTGGTTGCCGGCGTCGTCCGAGCGGACGTACGGCATGTGGCACGTGAGGCAGTTCTTCGGCTCCGGCGGTTCATAGAACGAGCGCGCGCCCTGCCCCGAGACGCCGCTCGCCTGCCAGTTGTCGTACGTGTTGAAGCCGCGCAGCCACCGGTAGTGGTTCACCGGCTCGTCGAGGTGGACCTTGTGGCACGACGAGCAGAACTCGGCGGGCTGCTCGCGGTGGAAGGGCTTGAGGAACGTCCGGCGATGGGGTTCGGGGTCGAGGCGGAGGACGAAGTCGTGGAGGGCCTGCACGACCTCGTTGTCGCTCGTGGCGAGGTCGTGCATCTTCGGGTATTCGAGCACGAAGCCGCCGTTGCCCATCGTGTTCTTGACGCGGGCGACGCTGTGGCACGAGACGCACGCCAGCCCCGCGTGCGCCTCCGGCTCGTCGAGCATCTCGGCGACGGGTCGGGCCATGTTTCCGGAGAAGAGCAGGGCGTGGTCGTGGCATCCGGCGCACCACTTCGGCTTCTCGAGCCCGGTCACCTCCTGCATGTATTCGATGGATTTCCGGTACCACTGATTGTTGAACGACGAGAAGCGGTGGGCCGAGTCGTCCCATTGCGCGGCGGCGTCGGGGTGGCATCCTGCGCGCCCGCAAGCCTTCGATTCGAGGAAGAATTCGCCGGGGATGAGGCCGCCGTCCGCCGTCTCGGCGGCGCTGGGGAAGAAGGGGCCGTCCGCGCCGCCCATGGCCTCGCCCGCCATGTCGGCCGGGGGCATCGTGGGGTTCGTGATGACGTCGCCGGAGGGGGGCGGCCACAGCGGCCGGCTCATCGGCACCGCCACGGCGAGCGCGAAGACCGCCGCCGAGGCGCGGGCAAGCCACGGACGCCCGGAGAAGACGCCCCGGCGGTGGAGCCACCACAGCGTGCCGAGCGCCGCGCCGAAGCTCGACGCGATATGGGCGAGGAGCACCGGGCGTTGCGGTCGGAGGTTGCCGAAGAGGATCAGCGCCAGACCCGTCCCCGCGGCAAGGATCATCAGCGTCAGGAGGGCGAGGGAGAAGGCGGAGCGCGCCGCCGCCTCGTTTCGCCGAAGAAGCGCCGCCCCGATCCCCCCCCACACCGCGATCATCGCCAGCCCGAGCAGCACGTGCGCCAGCACGTTGCCCACGTAAAAGAGCGTCGGCGATCCGGCGGCCCACAGATACCCGCTGTTGACCAGCATGAGGAGCAGGAGCCGGAGGCCCCGGCGGGCTAACGGTCGGTCGGAGGAGGGGGCAGGCATAGAAAAGAGGTCGGTGCGGTGGGGAAGTCGATATAAGCCGAAAGG
>JALSSK010000099.1 GCA_026984335.1 Rhodothermales bacterium | reverse complement strand
TCTCCGCTCGTCTCGGGCGTGCGTGCGCGGGTTGTTCGTGTCCGGGCAGTTCCCTATCATCGGTTGTGGAATGATCCTTCCGTCACACCAATCATGGAGTTTGCACTATGGGCAAAGGAGATCCTCGCACCCGTCGCGGGAAGATTCGCAAAGGCACGTATGGAAAGTATCGCATGAAAAAATCGAAGAAACATGCCAGAAAGCGCTCCTGACGTGAGGCGTGTGCGGTTGGCGCTCGCGCTCGGTCTGGCGCTCCTGACGGCGGTCGTGCCCGCGCGAGGACAGGAGATCGACCTCTCGTTCCTTGCCACGCGCGCCGAGGCGACGGACTTCGAGGAGACCACCCGGTACGACGAACTCGTCGGCTTCCTCGACGTGCTCGCCCGCACGTCCCCGCGCCTTCACCTGACCCACTTCGGCTATTCGACCGAGGGCCGGGCCCTGCCGCTGATGGTCTACGGCGACGTGGCCGACGCGACGCCCGAGGCGGTTCTGGCGACCGGGAAGACACGGGTGTTCGTGATGGCGAACATTCACGCGGGGGAGGTGTGCGGCAAGGAGGCCATGCTCATGCTCCTGCGCAAGCTCGCCGCCGGTTACCGTGAAGAATGGGCCGATTCGCTCGTGCTCCTCGTCGCGCCGATCTACAATGCCGACGGCAACGAGCGCGTGAGCCTGTACCATCGCCCGCGACAGCATGGACCCGTCGGCGGCATGGGGCAACGCCCGAACGCCGAGGGCTACGACCTCAACCGCGACCACGTCAAGCTCGATACGCCGGAAGCTCGCTCGCTCGTGCGCCTGATGAACCGGTACGATCCGCACGTCGTCCTCGACCTGCACACGACGAACGGGACGTATCACGCCTATCATCTGACGTATGCGCCGCCGCTCCATCCGAACACCTCGGAGGCCGTCGTCGATCTCCTTCGCAAAGACTGGCTTCCGGAGGTGACGCGCGCCATTCGCGAGAAGTACGGGTGGGAGTATTATTATTACGGCAACCTGCCGTGGCCGGGCATGGACGCCGAACGCGGCTGGTACACCTTCGACCATCGCCCGCGTTTCAACAACAACTACGTCGGTCTCCGGAACCGGATTGCCATTCTCAGCGAGGCATATGCCTATGCGACGTTCGAGGAGCGTATCCGTGCGACCCTGTACTTCGTGGAGGAGAACCTCGACTTCGCCTTTCTCCATGCGAAGGAGATCCGGGAGTTGACGGCGCTCGCGGATGCGGAGCCGGTCCCGGGGAAAGCGCTCGCGCTCCGGGCCGAGCACGCGCGCTCCGAGCATCCCGTCGAGATCCTGCTCGGCGAGGTCGTGGAGGAGAAGAACCCGTACTCCGGCGCGGTGATGCTCCGGCGGAAGGACGTCCGTCATCCGGAGATGATGTACGAATACGGCGCCTTCAAGCCCACCGAGACGGCGGTTGCCCCGGAGGCCTACCTCGTGCCTCCCGAGCTTTCCGTCGTCATCGACCGGCTCGACGCGCACGGCGTTCGGTATTCGCGCCTCGACGCCGGGCGGACCGAGACCGTCGAGCGTTTTCGCATTGACTCTACGCACGTGGCCGAGCGACCTTTCCAGAAGCACCGGGCCCGCACGCTCTTCGGCGCCTACGAGCGCGCCGAGGCGACGCTGCCCGCCGGAACCCTCGTCGTTCCGGTGAATCAGCCGCTCGGACGGTTGATCTTCACGATGCTCGAGCCCCGTTCGGACGACGGCTTCGCCACGTGGGCGCTCCTCGACGACGCTCTCGAAGGCGCGGCGTACTATCCCATACTGCGCCGTCCGGTTGCCCGCTGAGTGCGCCTGAAGGCGCCTTCCGTCACACAGAGTTTGGACGTTGCGTATGAAAGCGGCCCCGCTGCTCGCCGCCGGACGCGGGCGAATCGCGCTCCTCTTCATGGTCGTGGTGGCCGGGGCGGCTTCGGTCCGTGCGCAGCCCGCGCCGCTGCCCGTCGGCGCGAAGATGCCCATGGCGGACCACCCTTTGACCGGCCTCGACGGGCGGCAGACGGCGCTCGCCGACACGCTCGGGGCCCGGGGGACCGTGGTCCTTTTCTGGAGCAATACGTGCCCGTGGACGAAGAACTACGAGAAGCGGGTCCGGGCGCTCGCGTCGCGGGCGGCGGAGTTCGGCATCCGGTTCGTCCTCGTCAATGCCAACGATCCCCGCGCTTTCCCCCGCGAGACGCCACCGGAGGCGCGCAAACGATCCGTGGCGCGCGCGCCCGGGGTGGCGTATCTCTTCGACGAAGGCTCGGCGCTCGCCCGCGCGTTCGGCGCGACGCGCACCCCCGAGGTCTTTGTGTTCAATGCCGACACGACGCTCGTCTACGCCGGCGCCATCGACGACAGCCCGCGTTCGGAGAAAGACGTCGAGCGGGCGTATCTGGCAGAGGCGCTGGAAGCGTTGCGCGCGGGCGCGCCCGTGGAGACGCCGCGCACGAAACCGTTCGGTTGTCTCATCAAATACAAACGCTGAGCGGATAAAAAAGCCCCGGCCGCTTCGAGAGCAGCCGGGGCTTCCCTGCTTATGCCTCTGGGCATGTTAGGATCTGGCAAGGGCTGCCTCTATCTGTACCAGGCGATGCGCCTGCGCCGCCTCGGCGCCTATCGGGGCTTTGAAAGAGGCGCGTTTCTCCGCGCTGCCTTTCGCGTATCCCTCGACACGGTCTAGCAGGTTCCGGTTGCGGTCGAGGTAGGCCTGAGCGCGCGCTCGCGTCGCTGCAACCGACTCCTCAAGTTTCTCTCCCGACCAATGATCCCTCAATTGGTGGAGTGCGGGGAGCAGGATCGACGCATCAGGATTCTCGGCTTCGAGCAGGATCGTGGTGTAGAATGAGAGCGCCTGCAGCTTCGCTTCTGATTCCGGCGCCGGGAGCAACCTTTCCTCCAGCATTCTTGCCGCGATAATCTGCCGGGCCGGCGACGCGGCATCCCTCCGGTTCGATTGCAGCAGATCGGCCAGTTCTCGGTGAGCGTCTTGCCAGTCACCGGCGGATTCAATGATCTGTTTTCCTCTTTGGCGGACGACTTCATTGGCCTTGAAGAAGGCGGATACTTCAGCCTTGCTCATCTCGAAGAGATTAATGTCAGGAGCCTGGAAAATGTTGAAGGTTGGCTCCGACGCTACCTCCGGTGATTCGGAGATAATTTCGCTGCAACCGGCGAGCAGGAGAGTTCCCAGGAGTAAGAAAGGGTAGAAACGCATGGCTTCCTCTTTGTTTGGTTTATTGGTTCAGTTTTTCAAGCATAACTATTCAGATGCCAATATCTCCATTTTCCGTGCCCAGGGCTTTTTGCACCTGCTATTCATGCAAAACATGCTCGTTCAAACCGAGAGCGCTTATCGAAGTCCCAATCGGCTGTTTTGACCCACCTGAATAGTTGTTTCAAATTTCCGTTCAGGAGCCGCTATTCCGGGCACAATCCTCCCCACTGTCCGGAACCGGTCCAGGTGCCTCCGGATCCATCCGTGCAGGTGATATACATGGTCCAGTACGACTCGTACTGATACACGGCTGTGAGGCACTCATCCGTCGATCAGACACAATCTGTCAAGGCCAGAGCGACGGGAACGGCGAACGATAGGAACAGGAGCAGAAGTACGGCGGGTAAAGCGCGAAACCATTGAATCGAATGCATGATCTACCTCTCTGATTGTTTTAGGTGATGAGATGACCGGGGCGCAGGTCAACATGCCCGAATGTCCCGCATTGGGAGGGTGAAAGGCTTCAGAAGTCGTCGATATTGAACGAAAAACGGGACTTGCCTCTGCGAAACATACGCTGAAGTGTGCAATTTGTCATGCGCCCAATGACTACTTCCGTTGGATATATATATATAGAAATTAAAAAACGATGTCAACGGTGTTTAAGCTGTTTTTAAATTTTTTTTCGCCGGGTCGGGTATGGGGCCGGTCCCGGCTATGGATATCAACTACGGGACGCTTTATTTGGGACACACGAAGGAAGTCTGTCGGGGCGCGTGATCGCAATGGTTAAGGATGCCCGGACCGGAAGCGCTCAAGAAGAGGAGGGCGCATACATGTGGGATCGAGGTCCGGGACCACCGTTATGCAGTCCCTGTTTGAGCCGTTGTGCGTCCGGTTGCCCCTTCCTTGCAGGCAAAAGCATGCGGCCGCGTTCCCCGGTATCATTCAACTGGAGCATAGAAAGGAGAACGTACGGTGAGTT
>JALSSK010000098.1 GCA_026984335.1 Rhodothermales bacterium | reverse complement strand
TTGTCGGGGTAGAGCGCGCCCGCGTCGAGGGCGAGGGCGGCGGTGAAGCCGAGGCGGGAGGACAGCGGGCCGCCGATCTCGAAGAGGAACGAGTACTGATCGCGGCGGGGGGTAAGGAGCGTCGGGTTGCCGGAGCATCCGTCGTCGTTGCAGTCGTCCCGAGCGCCGTAGTTGCGGCTGTACGTAAGGAGCGTCTTGAAGGCGAAGCGCCCGGCCACGACGCCTTCCGCGCCGAGGTGGTGCGCCACGAGGAGGTTGTTGATCACGCCGCGCCGGACGCCGTCGCCGAAGAGGAGCGGGAGGCCGAGCGTGCGCCCGTGGTAGACCCATCCGCTCTCGTACAGGAAGTTGTTGTAATAGCTGTCGGCCCCGTCCGGTTCGTTCCGGTCGCGCCGCGAACCCTGGCGTTTGGTGTTGACGTGTTCCCACAGGAGCCCGCGGAGGACGCCCGCCTTTTTGAAGCGAACGCTGACGCCCCACAGCCCGTCCCACGGGTTGCGGAAGCGGGCCGCCGGGCTCGTCTCGATGAAGAACTGCCGGTAGGCCGTCGCGCGGAAAGCCGGCAGGTTCACCGAGAGGCCGAAGTCGTACGTCGCCACGGTGTTGCCGAGCGCATTGACGACCTCTCCGGTGGGGGCGCTTCCCGGCTCTCCGGCGCGGGCGAGGACGACGTCGAGGAAGGCGCGGAAGTCGGAAGGAAGCTTGCCGAGGCGCGGGTGCTCGCCGCCCCACACGACGAAGTGCGAGATGCCGGCGTAGGCGTGCACGGGGAAGTCGTCCGGCCCGATGCCGCGCAGGTAGAGGTACTTTTCATGCACGAAGGCTCCTTTGACGAAGCGGTCGCCGTCCAGCCGGGCGTGTCCGAAGAAGCCCTTCGCGTGGATGAATTCGGTCTTTCCCGGAAGCACGATGATAGGGATATAATCGAAGGCGAGGCTGATGCCGGGAAGGGGCGTGGCGTTCGGGGAGAGGGTCATCGAGCCGAGCGAGAGGGAGGGGTCGACGAGTCCGGCGGTCTCGGCCTTGCGCCCGACGGTGAGGCGGAAGGCGCCGTAGCGGAGGCCGGCGTAGAGTTGATGCGCGTAGGCGGTGGACCGCTCGGAGGCGCGGGCAAGGACGTCGGCCTCGAAGGTGAAGGCGAGCCTGCGGGCGGGGTCGAACGGACGCCGGAGGCGCAGGCGCGCGAGGGCATTGCCGCCCGCGAGGTCGAAGACGCCCCGGCGGTCGGCGTGGAGCCAGAACGGGAGGCGGCCCTCGGCGGCGGCGGCGGCCTGAAGCGAGAAGCCGTACTGGAGCGGCGGCGTCTGCGCGCGCGCCGCCGTCGCGAGCGCAAGGCACAGCGCGAGGCCAAGCGCGCCCCGGCACGGGCGTGCGGTCAGGGGCATCCGCACGAGGGTGCGTTTCGGCATGGGTCCGGGGTCAGGGGGTGGGACGGCTGCGCCACGAGAAGCCGAGCATCAGCCCCACGTTGTTCGGGTAAAGGGCGCCGGCATCGACGGCGAAGGCGGCGAAAAAGTCGACGCCGGCCCGCGTCGAGAGCGGCCCCGTGGCCTCGAAGAGGGCGGAGACCTGATCGCGTCGCGGCGTGCGCCGGTCGCCCTTGGCGGAACACGCGGCGTCGAGGCAGACGCCCGTCGCGCCGTAGTTCCGCGTGTACGTGACGAAGGCGCGGTAATCGATCCGCCCGGCGAGGCGTCCTTCGAGCCCGAAATGGTGCGCGAGGAGCAGGTTGTTCGTCACGCCGGGACGGACGCCGTCGCCGAAGATAAGGGGCAGGCCGATGGCGCGCCCGTGATACGTCCACCCGCTCCGATAGAGGAAGTGGTTGTAATAGCTGTCCCGGTGGTTCTCGAAGCCGGGACGCGCGCTCTGCTTCTTCGTGTTGACGTGCTCCCACAGGAAGCCGCTCACGAGCCGGTCGCGGCGCTTCGAGCGGAGGCTCACGCCCCAGAGCCCATCCCACGCGTTGCGGAAGAGCATGGCCGCCCCGGTCTCGATGTAAAACTGCCGGTACACACGCAACTCCATGCCGAAGGCGCGGGCGTCGATGCCGAAGTCGTACATGGCGACGGAGTTGCCGAGGGCGTTGAGCCGCTCGATGGTGGTCGAGTCGGCCTCGTTCCCGGTCTGCGCGCGGAAGACGCGCCAGTAGGCGTCGAGATCCTGCGGGAGCTTGCCGAAGACCGGGTGCTCGCCGCCCCAGATGACGTTGTGCACGATCCCGGCGTGGGCCATCACGGGGAAGTCCTCGGGCCCGATGCCGCGCAGATAGAGGTACTTCTCGTGCACGAACGCGCCTTTCACGTACCGGTCCCGCTCCAGCCACCCGTGCCCGAGGTAACCCTTGGCATAGATGAGGTTGACCTTCCCCGGCAGAAAGATGATGGGGATGTAGTCGAACGAGAGGCTGACCTTCGGGACGGGCGCGGCGTTGGCGCTCCACATCATCGAGCCGACGGAGAGGCGCGGGTCCACGCCGCCCACGGTCTCGGCTTTGCGGCCCACGGTGAGCTTGAAGGCGCCGTAGCGGAGGCGGCCGTAGAGTTGGTGGAGGTAGGCCGTCGGGTTCACCTCGCTCGCCCGGGCGAGGACGTCGATGCCGAAGCCGAAGGCGAGCCGGCTGCCCGTGGCGGGGCGGCGGGCATAGAGGCGGGTCAGCGCGTTGGAGCCGTTGGGGTCGAGCCTGCCCTCGCGGTTGGCGGTGAGCCAGAACGGCAGGCGGCCCTCGGAGGCGGCGGCGGCCCGCACCGCAAAGCCGTACTCGAGCGGAGGCGTCTGCGCCCCGGCCCCCGTGAGACACGTGAGACAGAGCGCGAAAGAGAAGGCGAAAAGGCGGAGCGGCGGGATCATGAGGGACGTCGGGAAGGCGAACCCGCTAAAGTTCGACACTGGCGCCGTTGTGCGCCAGGGATTTTTGCGCCGCCGCCATCAGGCGCACGACGGCCAGCCCGTTGCGCCCGTCCGAACGCGGCCTCGCGCCGGTGCGGAGGCAGTCCACGAAGTGCCGGCACTCGAGCGCCAGCGGCTCCTTCATGTCGATCTTCGGGATGTGGATGTCGCCCGAGCGGACGGCCATCGCCCCGGCATAGTCGGCATAATGCGGCTCGCCGGGCCGGACGTCCACCCCCTTGTCGTAGAGCCGCACCTTCTCCACGCTCTCGACGTCGTCGATGACGGCCATCTTCCGGCTCCCGACGACGGTCACCTTGCGGATCTTGTGGGGGTCGAGCCAGCTCGTGTGGAGGTGCGCCAGCTTGCCGCCCTCGAAGTAGACCGTCGCGAAAGCCACGTCCTCGATGCCGGGCTGAAGGTAGGCGTGCCCCTGCGCCGAGACCGCGACGGGCCGCTCGTCGAGGAACGCGAGCGCCACCGACAGATCGTGCGGCGCGAGGCTCTCGAACGCGTTCTCCCGTTGCCGCACGATGCCCAGGTTGACGCGCATGCTGTACAGGTAGTAGATCTCCCCGAGATCGCCGCCGTGGATGAGATCCTCCACGTATCGGAACGCCGGGTGATAGAGGAGCAGATGCCCCACCATCAGCCGGAGGTCGCGCTCCTCCGCCAGCGCCACGAGCCGCTCGGCCTCTGCCGTCGTCTGCGCCATCGGCTTCTCGACGAAGACGTGCTTGCCCGCCTTGAGCGCCGCCTCGGCCGGCGGGAAATGCTGCGGCGTCTCCGTGGCGATGACCACGGCGTCGATCTCCGGGTCTTCGAGCAGATCCTCGAAACGGCGCGTCGTGCGCAGCCCCGGATACTGCCGGGCGACGGCTTCAAGGACGTCCGCGCGCTGATCGCACGCTCTCACGACCGTCGCGCCGGGGACGTTCATGAAGTTGCGGAGGAGGTTCTTCCCCCAGTATCCGATGCCGACCTGCCCGAGGCGGATCGTGGGCGTGTGAGCGACGGCGTTCATTCGTGGGTTCCGGCTTGTGCGGTGGCCGATTCGAGGTGTTCGAAGACGGCGTCGGCGATGAAACGCTGCTGTTCGTCCGTCAGTTCGGTGTGCATCGGCAGCGAGATCACCTCGGCGGCGGCGCGCTCGGTCTCGGTGAGGTCGCCGTGGCGGGCGGGCGCCGCGCCGTCGGCGAAGACGGGCAGCCGGTGGAGCGGCACGGGATAATAGACCGCGTGCGGGATGCCCCGGGCCTTCAGGTGCGCCGAAAGCCCGTCGCGCCCGCCGGGGGCCTCCTGCGAGACGCGGAGCG
>JALSSK010000097.1 GCA_026984335.1 Rhodothermales bacterium | reverse complement strand
TGCAGAAGATAGGCGCTCGGTGCGGGCCGTCGGCGGGCCGGTCTCTTCGAGATGGAATACGGACATATTCGTCACACAAAGGCGCCCGGCCGTCGGCGATATTATCCTGGCCTGACGTGCGATACCGGTGCGTTGCATCTCATGTTTCAGTTCGCATCGTCTCGGGAGCACGGCTCGCGCCGGTTCCCCGGCTTTCCGCCTCGTCTCCGCGCGTTTCGGGAGGCGTCTCACCCGCGCTCGGAAGCGCGCCGCCGATCACCTCAACCCCCCAGCCTCATGCTTTGCCAGAACCGACTCCCGGTGTCGCCATGCCGAAACCGCCGCGCGCATGCGCCGATCGTCGCGCGCGCGGCGGCCCTGGCGCTCGTCGCCGCCGTCACCGCGCAGGGGCTCCTCGCCCAAAACTTCGTGCGCGTCGAAAACCCCGTGGACAATCCCGTCACCGGCCTTTCGGTGTCTTCGTACAGCGGAGCCGCCTGGATCGACTATGACGGCGACGGCGACCTCGACCTGTTCATCAACAACGACTTTCTCTTCCGGAACGAGGGCGGAGACGTCTTCACGAGGGTGGAGACGGAGATCGGCGCGGTGCAGCCTGAGGCCCTCGGCAACGGACAGACGTGGGCCGACTACGACAACGACGGCGACCTCGACGTCTACGTGTGCAGCGTCATGTCTTTTCTCTATCGAAACGAGGGCGGCGGGGCGTTTACGCGCATCACCGATGGCGAGATGGGGGCGGGAACGGCCAACCGGGGCTGGTCATGCGCGTGGGCCGATTATGACAACGACGGATACGTGGACCTCGCTATCACGTACCCCGACGGCTTCGTCGATGGGAGCCGGTCGACGAACCACCTCTTTCGGAATGACGGCCCGCCCGCGTTCACCTTCAGCCGCATCCTCACCGGGCCCATCGTCACCGGCTTCGCCACGTACACCGTCGGCGCGTGGTCCGACTACGATCAGGACGGCGACGTGGACTACTTCATCGGCGCCGGACCGGTGAGCGGCGCCGCGGCGCCGGATTATCTCTATCGCAACCTCCTCACGGAAAGCGGCGAGGCGACGTTCGAACGCATCACCGAGGGCATCATCGCCACGGAGCCGCAGGACGGGCAGGTGTGGACGTGGATCGATTACGACAACGACGGCGACCTCGACGCCTTCCTGACGAACTGGGGTCTCTTCGTCGACGGCGGCATGCCCAACCGCCTCTATCGCAATGACGACGGCGTCTTCACCAAAGTCACCTCCGGTCCCGTCGTCGAAGACAACGACGTCTCGATCGCGCCGGTCTGGGGAGACTTCGACAACGACGGCGACCTCGACCTCTTCGTGACGAACGACAGCGGGCGTCCCGACCGGTATTATCAAAACAACGGCGACGGCACGTTCACCTCCGTCGAGAACGAGGCCACGCGGACGCAGACGAGCCGGGGCGCTTCCGCGGGCGACTATGACGACGACGGCGACCTCGACCTCGTGGTGGCGGCTCCCGATGAGGGCACGGCGCTCTTTCGAAACGACCTCGCCGAAGGCAACCACTGGCTCAAGCTCCGGCTCACCGGCACGACGTCGAACCGGGCGGCCATCGGGGCGAAGGTGCGCGTGCTCGCCACCGTCGGCGGCGTGTCCGTGTGGCAGATGCGCGAGGTCTCGGCGCAAAATACGTTCAACGGCCACAACAGCCTTGAAGTGCACTTCGGCCTCGGCGACGCCGCCATCGCCGAGACCGTTCGCGTCGAATGGCCGAGCGGAAGTGTGAGTGTGCTCAATGACGTGCCTGCGGATCAGACGCTCTCGATCACGGAGGTGCTCGTCAACGTGGCGAATGAGACGGAGACGGGCGCGCTCCCTGAGCGCGTCGCGCTGTGGCAAAACTACCCGAACCCTTTCAACCCCGTTACCACCATCCGCTTCGATCTGGCCCGGGCCGGTTCGGTGCGTCTGAGGGTATTCGATCTGGCGGGCCGCCCCGTGCGCACGCTCGCCGAGGGCTTCCGCCCGGCAGGCGCGTATGAGGTGCGCTTCGATGCGACCGGGCTACCGAGCGGCATCTATCTCTACCGGCTCGAAGGGGAAGGCTTCGCGCAGACGCGGCGGCTGACGCTGCTCAAATGATTCGCGCACCCGCTCGTCGAAAAAAATGTACAGGTATGCGGGCGACGTACGTGTAACGTTGCTTCCCCGAGGGGAACGAAGAAGAACCGTGACCGACTTCACAGGAGAAACATGACGAAAAAAAGACTCTGGATCGCCGCGCTGATCATGGGGCTTGGGCTGGCCGGTTGCGCACAGAAAAGCAAGGAGGCCGCCGAGACCGCTGCCGCGACGGAAAGCCCCGTCGAAAGCGTGGTGACCACACCGCCCGACGCCGCCGCCCCGGACCGCGAGGCGATGGCAGCCGAAGGCGGCGAGCCCGCAGCCGAAGTGCAGACCTTCGAGGGAACGGGAGTCGTGAAGAACATCACGCCGAGCAAAAGCCACATCATCATTGAGCACAAAGCGATCGAGGGCTTTATGAATGCGATGACGATGCCTTTCCGGATCAAGGACCAGGCGGTTCTGGAAGGGATCGCGCGGGGAGACAAGGTCAACTTCGTGCTCACCGTGGCGGGCAACGACGTCTACGTGAGCGCCCTTAAGAAGGTGGACGAATAGCCGCGCGTCGCGCCTTCAAAGAACTAAGACCTGGCCGGGGAATCTCTCGTATCGTACCGTTTTAACGGTGTGGGGAGCGCTATGAGAGCAAAACCGGCCGGGTCTTACTGTTTATTGTCGCCGGGGACGGGGACGCACCTCTCATGCCGGGGCCGTGATCCCCGACGTTGACCCGGTGCCCGTCGGCGGCATCCCCGTCCGTGCGTCCTCCGGGGGGCGCTATACGTAACGAAGCGCGTCTTTTTCCGAGCAAATCCGGACAAACCGTTACGGTCCTGATCGGGTGGGGCATGAGGTGGGAAGACCTCTCCGGAGCGCAAAGGGATTGCTTCTTTATCCCCACGTCAAATTTCGACCTGCTCGTCCTGTAGCGGCAAAATCGCATTTGGAACCTTGTCGGCTCCGGCCTTAAGTTGAAGCCGCGAAAAGCATCTTCGGCGATTTCAGCCGGTTCACGGTTCGTCCCTACGCCCTACTTCCCCATGCCGAACATTTTTGAATTCGAAGGCTTTCGCCCGGTCATCCACGAGAGCGCCTTCATCCACCCGAACGCCACCGTCGTGGGCAACGTCGTCATCGGGCGGGACGTGTACGTCGCGCCGGGGGCCGTCATCCGGGGCGACTGGGGCGAGGTCGTCATCGAAGACGGGTGCAACGTGCAGGAGACGTGCGTCATCCACATGTTTCCCGGCGTCACGGTGCGCCTCGAAGAAGCCGCCCACATCGGGCACGGCGCGGTGATCCACGGGGCGCACGTCGGGCGGAACACGCTCGTGGGCATGAACGCCGTGGTGATGGACCACGTGGTGGTGGGCGCGGGGTGCATCGTCGGGGCGCTGTGCTTCGTCCCGGCGGACATGAAGATCCCCGACCGGAAGATCGTCGTGGGCAATCCGGCGAAGATCGTGGCGGACATGAGCGACGAGCGCCTCGCGTGGAAGACCGCCGGCACCGCGCTGTATCAGCAGCTTCCGGGACAGCTTCACCGCTCGCTCAAACCCTGCGAGCCGCTCCGCGAGATCCCGAAGAACCGTCCCAAACAGGAGATCACGTACCGGACGTTTCGGGAGACGATGACAAAGGATCGCACGTAGTTCGCAGGGCGTATCCTCTCACACCAACTACGCACTACGAAATCGAAGATTCACGCCGGTAAATACACAATCCTTAAACCTCATACAGCCATGGAAACGACGGTTCATCTTCACAGGGTCCAGAGTTACGCACAGGGACGGTGGCGCGCGGGCGGCGGGAACGCCCGCGCCGTCTACCACGCCGTCACCGGGGAGCCCGTGGCCGAGGTCTCGAGCGAAGGTCTCGACTTCAAGGGCATGCTCGACTATGCCCGGACCGTCGGCGGGCCGAAGCTCCGCGCGATGACCTTCCACGAGCGCGCCCGCATGCTCAAGGCCATGGCGAAGTATCTCATGAGCCGGAAAGAGGAGTTTTACGAAGCCTCGTGGGCCACCGGCGCGACGAAGAAAGACGCGTGGGTGGACGTCGACGGCGGCATCGGGACGTTCTTCGTCTATTCGAGCAAAGGGCGGCGC
>JALSSK010000096.1 GCA_026984335.1 Rhodothermales bacterium | reverse complement strand
CTCAGCGGCCTCGTGCACGCGGTCTCGCTCGCGACCGGCTTCACGAACTGGGACCTCGGGTCGCTCCTCGGGATGCCCGAGTACATGAACGGCATCTGGTACGTCTCCCTGCTCACCTTCGGCGTGGCGTACATCGCCGGGCGGGGCGGCTTCTTCTTCATCATCGGCGGCTTCGTATGCTACTGGATCCTCGCGCCGATCCTCTCGGCGCAGGGCCTCCTGCCGGTCGACGCCGCCGGCCAGGCAATCACGGATCCGAATCAGCTTCGCGGTCTGCTCTTCCGGCCCGTCGGCATCGGGATGCTCATCGGCGGGGCCATCGCGGGCATCGTGCTGGCGTTCCCGCTCATCGCGGGGGCGGTGCGGAGCATGCAGGATGCGGCGCGGATGCAGACTGCCCTCTCGAAGGACGAGATGCCGATCAAGCTCCTGTATGGGGCCATCGGCGGCGCGGCGGTGCTGCTGTTCGTCATCGCGGTGATGTCCACCTCGGAGATGGGCCTCGGGCGCGGGCTGCTCATGGCGCTCCTCGGCACGGTCTGGATCTGGATGGCGGGCGTCATCCTCTCGGAGTGCATCGGGCGGACGAACTGGTCGCCCTTGAGCGGGATGACGCTCATTGCCATCACCATCCTCATCTTCATCGCGAGCGGCCTCAGCGACAGCGCGGCGATCATCTCGTCGGTGGTGGTGGGGGCGGCGGCGTGTGTGGCCATGGCGCAGGCCACCGACCTCATGCTCGACCTCAAGACGGGCTACCTCGTCGGGGCGAGCCCGCGCAAACAGCAGATCGGACAGTTCCTCGGGAGCTGGCTCGGCCCGATCATCGTGATGGCGCTCATCGTCGTGCTCGACCAGGCCAAGGGCATCGGCAGCGCCGAACTGCCCGCGCCCCAGGGCACGGCGCTCGCCGGCGTCATCCAGGGCATCCTCGGCGGCGACGTGCCCGTCGAGAAGTACGCGGCGGGCGCGGGGCTGGGCGCGCTCCTGAGCGCCAGCGGCATCGGCGGGCTGGGCATCCTCGTAGGCCTCGGCTTCTACCTGCCGTTCAACATCGTGCTCACGTACAGCCTCGGCACGGCCACCCGCCTCCTCGTGGACCGGAGGAAAGGACATCGCTTCAGCGAAGACGTGGGCATCCCCGTGGCGGCGGGCCTCATCGTGGGCGAGGCGCTCGTGGGGGTAGGCTATGCGCTGATGCAGGTCTTCGGAGGATAACCCCCCGCTTCGCAAACCGAAAATGGAGACAGAACCATGAAAAAGATAGGTCTCGCCCTCATCAGCCTCGGTTTTCTGGCGGGCGCGTATCTCTCGGTGATCGACACGGCGACGGTAGCGTGGACGTACTGGGGCCTCGCCGTGGCGGCGGGTTTCGCGGGCGTGGCGCTGGTGCGGGTGGAAGCACGGACACACGCCCGGAGCGACGCGCGGGCGGCGGAGAACATCGCGCTCATCGAGCAGAGCCTGGACAACCTCGTCGCCAAGCTGACGGCGCTCAATGCCGAGAAGGACCACCTCAATCCGTACGACGTGGGGCCGATCATCGACGAGCGTCTCCTCGACGACCTCGATACGTTCGTCGCGGCGCGGGAGACGATCAGCCACCTCTTCGGCCTTCAGGCCTACGCCGACGTGATGGCGCACTTCGCCGGCGGCGAACGCTACCTCAACCGCGTCTGGTCCGCCTCCGCCGACGGCTACGTCGACGAGGTGAACGCTTACCTCGGCCACGCGCTCGAACAGTTCATCGAGGCCCGGCGAAAACTTACGGCGCTCAGGGAACAGGCGGCAGCCTGAGCGAACGGCGCGTTTGGGCGGACGGGATTCGTTCGGGCGGGTCGTTGGGGCGCGTGCCCGAAAGGAGGGGCCGGTCCGGCAATCAGGTCAGGACAAGGGCATGGTAAACATGGAGATAGCCTGATCGGAATAAGGCGGGGAGCATACGCGCGCTCGCGGGGGGGAGCCGCCCCGGGCTATTTGATGAGCAGGATGCGCCGGTTCACCGGGTAGAGCCATTCGATGCCGCGTTCGGTGACGACGGCGTCGTCTTCGAGCGGGATGCGGGCCTTCCGGCCGCCCCACTCGGGCACGGGCGTATAGGCGAAGAGTTCGATGGAGAGCAGGTTGGTGGGTTTCAGCTCATAGGTCCGGCGCACCGGATTGAAGAAGGCGATGGAGGGCCCGATGCCGTGGCCGGTGTTGCCCACCGAATGACAGCCGATGATCACGTCCGTCTGTGGACCTTCGCTCGGCTGATTGAAGGTCTCCATCCGTCGAAAGTCCGCCGCTTCGAGGGCCGCATAGATCGCGTCTTCCGTCTCGGCGGCGGTGCGTCCCGGCCGGATCGTGTCGCGGATCACGGCGCGGGCGCGTAGGGCCTGCTCGAAGGCGTTTTGGAGGCCGGGCGGCGGGGCCGTTTCGCCGTCGCGGAGCACGTAGGCGATGCGCTTCATGTCGGTGCACAGGTTCATCAGGCACACGCCCCAGTCGATCATCAGCAGGTCGCCGCGCCGGATGATGCGGTCGGTGGAGACGGCTGCGATGCCGTCCGGCCCGGTGACGTAGACGGACGGCATGCCGAAGGAAGAGCCGAGGCCGTGCTCGAAAAGCTGTTCTTTCATCCACCACGCCACGTCTTCGAGCGTCGTCACGCCGGGCGTGATGATCTCGTTGGAGAAGGCGCGCTCCGCGATCCGCCGCGACCACTCGCCCGCCTCTCCGAAGGCGGCGATCTCGCTCGCCACCCGTCGCGACCGGAAGTCGGAGACGAGTTTCTCCGCCGAAACGAGCCGCGCCGCATACGGCTCGCCGAGCGTCTCGACGAGCTCTTCGTATCCCGAATGCGAAAGCCCGTCGGCGGCTCCGATGGCGCGCGAGACGTTGACGCCGATGCGCCGGGGGTTCCTCGCCGCCACGAAGGCGCGAAGGCTGTCGGCGGGGAGGAAGAGATCGTACGCGCCGCCCCGTTCGAGCAGGTATCCGTCGATGCCGAGCACGGCCCGCTCGATGCGCCCCGGGCCCCGATCCGTGAAAACGTAATATCCGGTCTTCGACGTGTAGCCCGTCCCGAAGTCGGACGCCAGCGGGTCGTCGTGTCCTTCGCGGTTCATCGTGATCCACATGTCGATGCCGTTCTCACGCATCACTTCGGGCAGGACGAGGTCGAATTTGTCGCGGCGGATCTGGTTCATCCGCTCCCACCGGCGCCGGGCCTCCTGGGCGTGGGCGCCGTCGTGGATGAGCGACGTGAGCAAAATCAACGTGAACACAAGGGTTTTGGACATGGAGCCGTTCGGATGGTGTGCGGGTCGGGCCGAAACGTAAACGCTTTGCGGCGAGGATGCCAGAGGTGATGAGAAAAAGTCGAATACCGGAGCGGCGGGGGCGAGATATAAATGTCGTCATCCCCTTTTATTGCGCCGCCGCCGCAGACGATAACGGACGGGTGTGCTCTCGTGCAAGGTAGAGGTGGTATGCCGTCGTCGACCGAGTTTTCCCTTCAGGCGCGTATCGAAGCCATCCTGGCGCTGGCCGAAGAGCTTCGGAGCGCGAGGGTGGAGGAGGCTTCCGGCCATCACGCGGCCATTCAGACGATGGACCGGTTGTGCGACGCCGTGGTCACGACGCGGTGGGAGATGCTTCAACAGTACCGGGCGCGGTATGGGCACGAGGTCGGGACGCTCGGGGATCGTCCGCCGAGGGAGCAGCGAAGCCGTCGTTCGTCGACGGAGCGCGCCGACCCGGAGGCTAGCCGGTGAACTTGTACCCGATGCCGTAGACCGTCTCGATGTACTGCGGCATGTTCGGGTCCGGCTCGATCTTCTTCCGGATGGAGGCTACGTGCCGGTCGATGGTGCGCGTGGTGATGTCGGTGCTGATGCGCCAGACGTCGCGCAGGAGCTGTTTGCGGCTGACGGTGCGGCCCCGGTGCTGGATGAGGTAGTTGAGGATGTCGTATTCGAGGGCCGTGAAACGCAGCGGCTCGTCGTCCCGGAAGGCCGTGTGGTTGCTGAAGTTGACCTCGACGTTGCCGAAGCGGAAGACCTCCATCGGCGCCTCGGAGGGCTGCTGGGTGCGTTTGAGCACGGCGCGGACGCGCGCGGCCAGCTCGTCGGCGCTGAAGGGCTTGGTGACGTAGTCGTCCGCGCCGAGGTCGAAGCCCTGAAGCTTGTCCTCCTCACGGTTTTTGGCAGTGAGCATGACCACCGGCGAGTCGACGCCGGCCTTACGGGCTTCGCGCAGGACCTCGAAGCCGTCCCGTTTGGGAAGCATCATGTCCATCAGCACGATGTCGAAGGACGGCAGCGCCTTGATCAGCCGCAACCCCTCCTCGCCGTCCGAAGCCCGCGTGACGCGATAGCCCCGCATGCCGAAGAAGTCCTCCAGCCCCATGCCCATCTCGGGGTCGTCTTCGACGATGAGCATCCGTTTGGAATTGATTTCCACCATCGTGTCGTTCGTTCGGTCAAACAAACCGGAAGGCCGCATGAGCCGTCGCCGGGGGTTCATGTTCATGCGCGGAAGAGGGAGGCCTTCTTGTTTTTAATGGGAAGAAAGATGGTAAACGTCGATCCGAGTCCTTCGCGGCTCTCCACCTCGACGCGCCCGTCGTGCGCCTCGATGATGTGCCGCACGAGCGCCAGGCCGAGTCCGCTGCCGGAGGCGCGCTGGGAAGACCCGCTCTCGCCCCGGTAAAACTCGCTGAAGATGAGCTCGATCTGATGGGCGGGGATGCCGATGCCCCGGTCCTTGACCGAGATGGCGAGAAAGGGCTTCTCGCGGAGCGTGGTGCGCTCGGCGTGGACCTCGATCGTGTGCGGGTCGCTGTACTTGACGGCGTTGTCGAGGAGGTTGATCAGCGCCTGACGGATCGTGCCGGGGTCGATCCACATGGAGGGCAAGCGGCCCTCCATCCGCAGGTCGATGTGATAGCCGCGCCCGCCGTAGAGCACGTTGAAGGTGTCGGTCACTTCGGTGAGCACCTCTCCGATGGGCACGTGCGCAAACTTGTACGACATCTGACCGCGCTCGATGCGATTGAAGTCGAGCACGTTATCGACGAGGATGGCCAGACGTTCGCACTCCTGGTCGATGACCCGGTGATAGCGCTGCTGTTTTTCTCGGGCGTCTTCGGGCAGGTTGCGCAGCAGTTCGTTGAAGAACTGGATTTTGGCGAGGGGCGTCTTCAACTCGTGCGAGACGTTCGAGACGAAGGTGGTTTTGGCGTGGCTCAACTCCATCTCGCGCATCGCCATGCGGGTGGTGAAGAAGACGCCGCCGATGAGGATGAGCAGGGGGATGACACTCGCCAGATACCGTCGCCAGCGCTTGGCCTTCACCTCGTTGAAACAGGCCACGCGGACGTTCCAGTCCGGATAGAGCCCGCCGAGGTCGAAGGAGCGGGTGAAGCTGTCGATGGCCTCCGTGTGCGAGGCCGCCATTTCGTGCGTGATGCGGCTGAGCACCAGCGTCGTATCCGGCGTCACCACTTCGATGCTGATGATGCCGCCGGGGAACATGTTGCCGCGTTCGGCGCGGAGGGCCTCGGTCAGACGTCCGAAGGCGGCGGGGATGACCGTCTGCCGCATCAGTTCCGCAGAAGCCTGCGGAGCCGCGTCGCTCAGGTGCGCCTCACGAACCGTGAAACGCTGCTGATCCCGGAGGATCTGTTCGGTGTATTCCAGCAGGCGCTCGGCAAAAAGCATGGCGTCCTGTTGCATGCTGCGTTCCACTTCCCGGATGAGCCGGTCGCTGGTGCGTAGGTCCAGCACGGCCAGCCAGGAACTGGGGATCACGATCACCAGCAGCATGAGCGTCAGGAGCATCCACTTCGTGCGCGAACCCAGGTGGCGGGCTATGTGGAAGCGCATTCGACTCAAGGTTTGGCCCAGATTCATCGTTCTTTGCAAGTCCCCAATATAAAGCTTTTAAAAACTGATTGCCCGGGAGACTGCTCGCTTGAATTTTAAGAACAGTGCACGGGGGGGCATGTTTCATCCCCTTGCGTTTTCCGGCCGGGTGGCGGTTGCCGGAGCCCGTCAAAACCCCTGTCCGATCCGGACGTATGACAGAGCCGGGTCTGTGCCGTGAAGGCGGGATCCGTCTTTATACATGGACAGGGTGCAGAGGCATGGATGAGTACTTCGTGGTTATCGTTTTGACGTTCTTCGGCTTTGTGGCGCTGGCGGCGATTCTGCTCGTGCCGGTTTATCTCTTTCTCAAGCGGGAAGAGCGGGCGAGCCAATCATGGACCCGGGAAGAGCTGGCCCGTCGCTACCGGGAACAGCCGCCCGCAGCCAACGGGGCGGCCGGGGATACCGATAGGATCGACGGATAGAGCGGCCCTATTAAGCGGCGGCGGAAAAGACGCGCCGGTCTCCCGGACGCTTCCGGGCTTGCGGCACGCGGAGGGTCGGCGTTACCGCTGATCCTCGACGAAGAGCAGAGGTTCGAGGCGGGCCAGCGTTTTCTCGCCGATGCCGCGCACCCGGACGAGGTCGGCCACACGCTTGAACGGCCCGTGCGCCCGGCGGTACGCGAGGATCCGGGCCGCCATCTTCGGGCCGATGCGGGGCAGCCGCTCGAGTTGAGAGGCCGTCGCGAGGTTGAGGTTCATGCGCACGGGGCGCTCGTCCACGGCAGGCGCGCGCCGCCCGGCGCGGGTCGTGTCGTCGAAAACGCTGCTCGGCTCGGCCTGCCGGAAGCGACGCGCGCTTTCCTCGAAGCGCTGGTCCGCCTCGGCGTAAAAGTCGGAAGGGGGCGTCTGGGCGTAGAGATACCGGACGGCGAGACCGAAGAGAAGCACGAGCGAAAAAGTCAGAATGAAAAGGCTCTCTTGACGGGTGATGCCGATGCGCTGCTGGAGGCGATACATCCACTTCATGGTGTCGGAAGGGTCTGAGAGAAGGGCAGGAAACGCGGACATGAAGTAAAACCCGAAGGCCCCGTTAGACATAACCTCCTTAAAATTTTCTTCACAATTCTTTTGGCGCGCCGCGTCGTACGCATGAAGGCGGAACGGTGAACGCGCGCTATGTCGAACCTCTCGATGCCATGATTATCCGAACCGAGGCGGTGGTGCTCCGCAGCATGGATTACGGCGAGACCAGCCGGATCGTCACGTTGCTGACGCGCGAGAAGGGAAAACTTTCGGTGTTGGCGAAGGGGGCGCGTCTGCCCGGGAGCCGCTTCGGCTCATCGCTGCAGCCCATGTCCCACAGCCAGGTCGTCTTCTACCACAAGCCGACGCGCGGGCTGCAAACGCTGCGCGAGAGCGCACACGTGCGGCTCTTCTCCGGCATCGGACGGGAGATGGAAAAGATCGTGCTCGGACTGAGGATGATGGAGCTGCTCTCGGCGTTGATGCAGGAGGAGCAGTGCCATCCGCCGGCGTTCAACCTGGCGCTGGAAGCGCTCGAACGGCTCGATGCCGCCGCCGCCCGCCCGGCAAACGTGTGGGCGTACTTTCAACTCCGTCTGGCGAGCGTGCTGGGCTTCGCGCCGGCCATCGACCGGGACGCCGTGCAGGCGCTGACGGAGGAGGGCGGTGCGCTCACGCTCGACACCGGCACGGTTCGCCCGCTCGAGACGGCGGGCGGCGGACGGCGCGCCTCCCGTTCGGCCTTGCGGGCCTTCGCCGTCTTCGCGCGCGCCGACCTCGACGCCGTCATGCGGATGCGCCTGGAGCCCGGCGTGCGGCGCGAGGTGGAACGCCTCGTCGAAGCTTACCTCCGGTATCACGTCGAAGACGCCTATCCGCATCGAAGCGAGAAAGTCTCCGGGCAGCTCTTCGAAAAACGGGAACCGTGAACGGGGACCGTGAACGGGGACCGTGATGCGCCTGCTTTTCTCACGGTTGTCGCGCGCCGTCGCTTGACCTTTTCCCGGCGGCGGCGTTATACTCCGAAGCACATGTGCAACATATAAGCAGCCGGTCGCATGAGTCGGAGACAACTGACGAGCAAGCAGCACGCCTTTCTGATCTATCTGAAGGACTACCTGATGGAGCACGGCGTCTGGCCGACCTACCGCGAAATCGTCGACTATTTCGGGTATCGCTCCCCCAACAGTGTGACGCAGAACCTGCAGGCCTTGCACAAAAAGGGCTATCTGCGCCGTGAAAAAGACGGCTTTCGACTCGTCGAGGAGAAGGTGCCCGGCTACGGTGCGCGCGGCATCCCGGTCAAAGGCGTCATCTCGGCGGGACGCTTGCAGGAGGCCGTCGAGGAAAACCTGGGCACGATCACGCTCGAGACGCTCTTCCCGAACCTCGACCGCATCTTTGCCATCCGCGTCTCCGGGCAGTCGATGCAGGGGGTCAACATCAACGACGGCGACTACGTGCTGCTCATCGACGACGACATCCCCAACGGCGGCATCGGCGCCGTGCTCTATAACGGGGAGACGTCCCTCAAACGCGTCTATTTCGACGAGCAGGGGCTGCGCCTCGAACCGGCCAACGACGAGTATTCGGAGATCGTCATCAGGCCGGGCGTCTTCGAGGAGGTGCACGTGCTGGGACGGTACGTCGGGCACGTCAACCGGAGCGGTATTTACAAGCGCAGCCTGGGCCGCGCCTGAGACGGACCCTCGCGCGGGCGCGCGAACGTGGCGGATCATTGACCCGGGCGGCGGCGTGCAACCGGAAGCGGCGTCCCCGGCTCGACGCTCGAAGCGCCGCCGCTTTTCCCTTCTCTTTGTTTGCACCTGGCCACACGAACGCATGACCCCTCCGAACTGGCGTCAGAACCTTTTGCGCGAAGGCAGCGGCTTCTGGAAAAACGGGTACTGGTACGACCTTCACGTGGAGCGCCGGATGCCGCTGGTGATGCCCATGCTGGAAGAGATGCTGGCCGCTTTGCCGCCGCTCGACGAGCATACCGCCGTGTGCGACCTGGCCTGCGGAACGGGCAATGCCGCCCTTTCGGCCGTCTCGGCCTATCCCCTGGCGCGCATCACCCTGCTCGACGAGGACCCGAACCTGCTCGCCCTCGCGCACGCCAAACTGAACGAACTGCGCATCGATGCGGAGACGCTTCAGGCGACGGTCCGGGCCGACGGCGAGCCGCTGCCGGGCGGGCCGTACGACGTCGTCATCGCCTCGCTGGCGCTGCATGCGATCGTCGGGCACGAAGCCGAGGGCGCGGAGGCGGAAGGACGGTACGAGCTGCTCCTGCAGGGCATCCGGGAGAGCCTCACGCCCGGCGGCCACCTCATCGTCGGCGATCACGTGGGCACGCTCGGCCTCTTCCGGCAGATGAAAACCATGGAGCGCGCCGGCTTCGTCGACGTGGATTGCGCGTGGCGACAGGACGACTTCTTCGTCTGCGGCGGACGCGTGCCCGTGTGACGTCTCTCCCGGCCGAACGGGATCGCCGCGTTTTCATGCATCGCCGTTGCGCCTTCCCCGCGCGTGTCGTATATCGGTGGTTCGCATGGAAAAAGGCCCGGCAAAGGAGTTATGGCGAAAAAAACCGAGGAACGACGGCAGCGCGTCGGCATCGACGTGGGAGGAACGTTTACCGACTTCGTGTGGCTCGACGGCGGGCGGCTGACGGTGCATAAAGGCCCGACGACGCCCCGGGATCAGAGCCGCGCCATCGTGGACGGACTCGACGCGCTCGGGGTGGCGGGCGACGCCGCCGTGGTCCACGGCACGACGGTGGCGACGAACGCGCTCCTCGAACGTCGCGGCGCGCGCACGGCGCTTTTGACCACCGAGGGCTTCGCCGACGTGCTCGCCATCGGACGGCAGAACCGTCCGCACCTTTATCGCCTCAGCCTGCGCCGCCCGCCGCCGCTCGTGCCCGCCGCAGGGCGCTTCGAAGCGCCCGAAAGGCTCGACGCGCACGGGCGGACGCTCATCCCGCTCGATGAGACGGCCGTCGAACGCGTCGCGGAACGGCTGGCGGCGGAGGGGATCGAGAGCCTCGCCGTGGTCTTCCTCTTCTCTTTCCGCAACCCGGCGCACGAACGCCGCGCCGCCGAGATCATCCGGGCGCGATGTCCCGGTGTGATGCTCTCGCTCAGCCATGAGATCCTGCCCGAATACCGCGAGTACGAGCGCACCGCCACGACGGTCATCAACGCGTAC
This sequence comes from Rhodothermales bacterium, assembly GCA_026984335.1. Taxonomy (GTDB): domain Bacteria; phylum Bacteroidota; class Rhodothermia; order Rhodothermales; family ISCAR-4553; genus JALSSK01. Next base: position 8,762 of record JALSSK010000096.1, on the reverse strand, counting down.
GTGCAGCCGCTCGTGGCGCGGTATCTGGCGCGGCTCGACGAGGCGCTCGGCGCGCGGGCGGCGGCGCAGGGAAGGCCGCCGGGGACGCGCCGCGTGATGCAGTCGAACGGCGGCGCCATCGGGTTGCGGCAGGCGGCGGCGCAGGCGGCGCGGCTCGTGCTCAGCGGCCCGGCGGGCGGCGTCGTCGGGGCGTTCGCCCTCGCGAAGCAGGCCATGAACACGGAGACGCCCGAGATCATCACCTTCGACATGGGCGGCACGAGCACCGACGTGGCCCTCTGCCCCGGCGCGATGCCCCACACCTCGGAGAGCGTCATCGCCGGGCTGCCCCTGCGCCTGCCGACGACCGACATCCACACCGTCGGCGCGGGCGGCGGAAGCATCGCGCACGTGGATGCGGGCGGCGTGCTCCGGGTGGGGCCGGAGAGCGCCGGAGCCGATCCGGGACCCGTGTGCTATGGGCGCGGCGGCGAGCGGCCCACCGTCACCGACGCCAACCTCGTGCTCGGACGCCTCCACCCCGACCGTTTCCTCGGCGGCTCCGACGCCGTCCGCCTCGACGCGGCGGCGGCCCGCGACGCCCTTGCCCGCCTCGGCCGGCGGCTCGGCCTCTCGCCCGAGGCGGCGGCCCTCGGCGTGCTCCGCGTGGCGAACGCGACGATGGAACGGGCCCTTCGCCGCGTCTCCGTCGAGCGGGGGCACGACCCGCGCGCGCACACGCTCGTGCCCTTCGGCGGGGCCGGGCCGCTCCACGCATGCGACCTCGCCGACGCCCTCGGCATCCGACGCGTCCTCGTGCCGCCGAACCCCGGCGTGCTCAGCGCCCTCGGCCTGCTCATGGCCGACGTGGTGTACGACGCCTCCCATGCCGTCCTCCGCGAAGCCGCCGCGCTCGTCGAGGACCCGGGGCCGCTCCGCGAGGCTGCCCTCGCCCTCGGCGCGTCCGTGCGCGAGGTGCTTCGGAAAGACGGCTTCGCCGAGATCGCGCTCGAGGTCCGCCTCGACCTCCGGTATGCCGGTCAAAGCTATGAACTCGACGTGCCGCTCGGCACGCCCCTCTCCGGCGCCTCCGTCGCGCGGGCGGTGGCGGCCTTTCACGCGGCGCACGAGAAACGGTACGGCCACGCCCGCGCCGACGCGCCCGTCGAGGTCGTGACGCTCCGGGTGCGCGGCGCGGCGTCCGTCGCTCCGCCCGACCTCCCGGCCGAGCCGCCCGCCGACGCCGACGCCTCCGTCGCCCGCCTCGACGCCTCCCCCGTGTGGTTCGGCGGAGAGGCGCCCACGCCCACGCCCGGATACGACCGCGACCGCCTCCGGCACGGACACCGCTTCGAGGGTCCCGCCGTCGTCTTTCAATACGACACCACCCTCGTCGTCCCCCCCGGACGGAGCGTCCGCGTCGACGCCCGACGGAACCTTTGGGTGGAACGGTGAGCGTTTTTGGAGTAGATTTGAGCCCGGGCATGCGCGAGCGCGCGAGCGCGCGGCGGGGTTCGGATTCATCGACGAGAGGAACGGAGGAGCTGATGTCATCGAAGATGCACGCCGGAGTCATCGGAGGGCTCCTCGCGCTCGTATGGGCGGGAAGCGTCGCGCCGGGGCGCGCGCAGGCACCCGATCCGCCCTTCTCGTGGGAGGCCGCAACGGTCTATTTCGTCATGATCGACCGCTTCGCCAACGGCGATCCGTCGAACGATCACGCCTATGGACGCGGCCTCGACGCCGACGGCGAGCCGTACGACCTCGACCCCTCCACCCCTTTCCGCGGCGGCGACCTCGCCGGGCTCACGCAAAAAATCGAGGAAGGCTACTTCGACGATCTCGGCGTCCATGCGCTCTGGATCACGAACCCCTTCGAACAGATCCACGGGGGGATCGGCGGCGGCGAGGACGACTTCCCGTCTCATGCCTGTCGCGGATACCGGGTGCTCGACTTCACCGAACTCGACGCCGCCCTCGGCACGGAGGCGGACTTCCGGCGCTTCGTCGATACGGCGCACGCGCGCGGTCTTCGCGTCATGCTCGATGGCGGCCTCCACGCAGCCGGCGCCCTCGGCGACGACGGGGAGCGATCCGACCGGACGCGTGCGGACTCGGCATGGGCGCGATGGTGGGGGCCGGAGTGGGTACGCGCCGGGCTGACCGGCTACGATCCACGCGACGAAAGCGAGACGCCTCGATGTCCCTCCGGCTTCAAAACCGGTTCGGAAACGCCCGTGGAGATCCCCGCAACGCTCCGCGAAAAGTGGGGACCGGAGAAGCTCGCGAAGGAAAAGGCCGGGCTCGACGCGTTCTTCGCCCGCACCGGCTATCCGCGCACGCCCCGGTATCATCTCATCAAGTGGGTCACGGACTGGGTGGAACGGTACGGCATCGACGGCTTCCGGGTCAACGCGACCGGGCGCGCCGAGCCGGAGACGTGGCGAGCGCTCAAGCGCGAGGCCGTGCGGGCGCTCCGGGCGTGGAAGGCGGCGCATCCCGCCGAAGCGCTCGACGATCTCGACTTCCGGATGACCGGCGAGGCAGAGGGCCGCGGCGTCGAACGGGACGCCTATTTCGAGGCGGGTTTCGATGCGCTCCTCAACGCCGCGTTTCAGCCCGTCGCCGCACCCGGCGACCTCGACAGCCTCTACACCGTCTATGCCGGCCGCATCAACGGCGACCCTTCGTTCAACGTGCTCTCGTACGTCTCCTCGCGCGAGGCTCGCTCCATAGACCGCGCGCGCCTCCTCGAAGCCGGCACGCGGCTGCTCATGCTCCCGGGCGGCGTGGTGATCCGTTACGGCGACGAGACGGTCCGCCCGCCCGGTGCCGACGTGAGCGCCGCCGATCAGCCGACGCGCGCGCCGGTGAACCGGGAGGCCGTCGATGCGGACGTGCTCGCGCACTGGCAAAAGCTCGGGCGGTTCCGCCGTCGCCATCCCGCCGTGGCGCGCGGCGCGCACCGGAAGCTCGCCGACGCGCCGTACGCCTTCCACCGGCACTATGCCTCCGGAACGTCCACGGACGACGTGATCGTGGTCATGGGCGCGGAAGGACGCACCCGTCTCAACGTCTCGCGCGTCTTTCCCGACGACACGGTGCTCCGCGATGCATACACGGGGAAAATCGCCATCGTCTCGTACGGTCTCGTCACCTTTTTGCCTGGTCCGCAGGGCGTTCTTCTGCTCGAAGAAGCGCGGTGATCCGGGGCGATCCTTGAACGTCGAAACGCCGGCGCGCCGCTTCTTCCACCACCATCCCTTGCATCATGGATCCGATTCTGATCGAGCTGTATCGTCACCGTTTCTCAGGCGTGGCTGACGAGATGGGCGTGACGCTTCGGCGGACGAGCTATTCTCCGAACATCAAGGAGCGGCTCGACTTCTCGTGCGCCGTGTTCGATGGGGCGGGCGGGCTTGTGGCGCAGGCGGCGCACATCCCCGTGCACCTCGGCGCGATGCCCGCGAGCGTGGCGGCGGCGCTTGCGGCGTTCCCCGTGTGGCGGCCCGGCGACGTGGTGGCGCTCAACGATCCGTACGAGGGCGGCACGCACCTCCCCGACGTGACGATGATCTCGCCCGTCTTCCTCGACGATGCCGGCGAGGCGCCGCGGTTCTTCGTGGCCAGCCGCGCCCACCACGCCGACGTCGGCGGCATGACGCCGGGCTCGCTCCCGCTCTCGACCGAACTCTATCAGGAAGGGCTGATCATCCCGCCGGTGAAACTCTACCGGGCGGGGGTGCGCAACGACGATCTGCTCCGCATGCTGCTCCGGAACGTGCGCACGCCCGAAGAGCGCCGGGGCGACCTTGCCGCCCAGCGCGCGGCCCATACGGTGGGCGAGCGGCGGCTGCGCGAACTCGTGGCGCGGCACGGGGCCGAAGAGGTCCTCGCCTATGCCGCGCACCTGCAGGCCTACAGCGAACGCCTCGTGCGCGCCGCCGTCGCCGCGTGGCCCGACGGCGCGTATGCGTTCGAAGACGCCCTCGTGCTCGACGACGACGGCCCGGCCGAGCGCGTCCCGATCCGCGTCTGCGCCCGCATCGAAGGCGACGCCGTGACGTTCGACTTCACGGGGACGGCCGGCGCCGTGGACCGCTCGTTCAACGCCGTGCTCGGCATCACGCAGTCGGCCTGTTATTACGTCGTGCGGTGTCTGGCGGGCGAGGACGTGCCCGTCAACGCCGGGTGCTTTGCGCCGGTGACCGTGACGGCGCCGGAAGGGTGCCTGGTGAACGCCCGCCCGCCCGCCGCCGTGGCCGGGGGCAACGTGGAGACGTCGCAGCGCATCGTCGATGTGGCGCTCGGGGCGCTGGCGCAGGCCCTGCCCGGACGCATCCCCGCCGCCTCGCAAGGCACGATGAACAACCTCACCATCGGGGGGCTCCGCGCCGACGGCACGCCGTACGCTTATTACGAGACCATCGGCGGCGGCATGGGCGCGGCTCCCGACGCCGACGGCCTCAGCGGCGTCCATGTGCACATGACGAACACGCTGAACACACCCGTGGAGGCGCTCGAGATGACGTTCCCGTTCCGCATCACCCGGTATGCGCTTCGGCGAGGCAGCGGCGGACGGGGCCGTCACACCGGCGGCGACGGGCTCGTCCGCGCCTATGAGTTCCTCGCGCCCGCCACCGTCACCATGCTCAGCGAGCGCCGCGACGCCGGGCCGTGGGGGCTCGCCGGCGGCGCGGCGGGCCTGCCGGGCCGAAACGTGCTTCGCCGCGCCGACGGCTCCGAAGAGACGCTCCCGTCGAAGTTTACCCGCCGCCTCCTCCCGGGCGACCGGCTGCGCATCGAGACGCCCGGCGGCGGCGGGCACGGCGCGCCCGAAGACGGACCACCCCCTCGGACATAATTTTACCGGGTGTTTGAAGGCGACGCTTTTTAGCCGATACACAAGCAACCTCCCCCCGGAATTTTGCAGGATTGGTCCAAAGAATAAGGAGACGGCGGTTCGGCATCGACGAAGCTGCGTTCTCCAAGCGTCGCATGATGAGTGAAACGCCCGTTTATAAACATCCGACCTTCGAGCATTTCTTGCGCTTCCACGTCGATGACTTCACGTTCATCTATGAGGAAGAGAGCAAAGAACACGCGGTGAAACGGCACCTCTTCGCATTGACGCGCAAAGGGTTTCCTCTCGAAAAGACGCGGTTGGATCAGGATGTATACGTCCTCGACGAAAGCTCGGAGGGGGCCGGAGGCCTCAAGCTCGTATGTGCGAAGGGAGAGACGGCCACGGTAGCGATGCCTTTTCTGATCGAAAAAATGGTGACGGATTATCAGAATAGTCGCTCCCGTCAGTACGGCCCGATCGTGCTGGGATATCAGGGAAGTCCTAGGTTCTTTTTGCAGTATTACGACGCCGCCGTTCAACGGGTCTTCCTGCAAAGCGCGAGGCGTTCGGTGTACGTCGAACCCGCAACGAAGCGAACCTCATGGTACGGGGAAGTCAACGCCCACGATCAGCGGCGTTTCCTCGATGCGGCCACCGAGGCGCTGGTGAAATTCGAAGGGATCAGCCTGTTGTTGACGCCGCACCTGTTGACGGAGAAGGGAGAACAGGTGCTTGCCGACAGTGCCCATGCCGCAAGTCTGGCGGTCACGTTGCTGCAGCACATCCACCCCGGGGTCTCCGACCCCAAGGTGTACACCATCGCGTTGGCGGGCCTCGTGCAACACTTCGGCGTGCTCTTCGACGAGACGGAGGACTATTATCCGGGCAAGCTGTACGACACGCCGAACGCCGAGGCGGTGGAGGTCCTCGAAGAGATGGGTTTCGGGGAAGCGGAGGGCGGGCAGAATCCCCTGGCATACCTGGGCGTGCATCCGAGAGACGTGCTCGAGGTGGTATATCACCGAAGCGGCCCCCTGCCCACCTCGGCGAAAGAGAATATCGTGCTTATCCATTGCCTCGCCCTTTCCAATCACATCGTTTCAGCCTTTTTCACGGAATGGACCCGTCTGGAGGGAGGCGATGGGCCGCTGGACCGCAACCCGGCTTTCGGCAGCGTCCCCCGGACGATGAAGCGCCTGGAGACGTTCTTCAAAGAAAGCTTTTTCTTTCGCTTCCATCAGGCAAAGATCGAACGATTCATCCGAAATGCGGATCAGTATTTTCGTATGCACGTCGACACGCGTCTTCGGGATCAGCAATATGTCTCCAACGCGGAACGCGAGGCGTTTGCCCTCGGAGGGGAGTTGGGAGAGGGAGAAGAACAGTAGGTGCGAGCGTCGTCACCGGTTGCCCCGGCGAAGGATGCGGTTTTCCGGATCGAAGACGAGCTCGGCCTCGGCGGGCGCGGTGATCACGGCTGCGCCGCCGGGCATCTCGACGCGCCGGGTCTCCGCGCCGATGCGCACGTCCACGGGCATGGGGAAGGGCCGGTCGCCCGGCACGTCCCACCGCAATGCGACCCGCTCACCCTCACGGCGGACGATCAGCGCGGGCAGGTCGGGCTGACGCACGTACACGTCGAAGAACCAGTCGAGGTCGCGGCCGGAGGCGGCTTCGGCCAGGTGAAGAAAATCGTCGGTGACGGCAAAGCGGCAGGCGCTGCCGTCGGTGGTGCGTTCGAGCCTGGGATCGGGATAGGCCATGCGGCGGAGCGCGGTGAAGAAGGCCTCGTCGCCGAGGAGATAGCGGAGCGTGTGGAGGATCCACGCGCCTTTGACGTAGATGTCGCCGCCGTAGACCTGTTTGGCCGAGAGCGTCTTTCGCGGGGCCACGGGCTGCCGGTTGGCGATGCCGGGACGTGAGGCGTCGAGGTAGGCGCGGTAGGCGTCCGCGCCCTGCGTGCGTTCGAGGTAGAGCGGCTGCATGTACGAGCCGAAGCCCTCGTGGAGCCACATGTCCTCCCAGCTCACGTTCGTGACGAGGTTGCCCCACCATTCGTGCGAGAGCTCGTGATGATGGAGCGCGTCGAAGCCCCAGTCGCGCCCGCCCGTCATCGCGCCGTTGTCAAAGTTTGCCCCGTAAGCGATGATGGTCTGATGCTCCATGCCGAGGTGCGGCGTCTGCGCCACGCCGTACTTGTCCGCGCGGAACGGGTACGGCCCGACGACGGCCTCGAAGAAACGAAGGTGGTCGAGGATCTCCGGGAAGAACGTCAGGCCCTTTTCGTAATCTTCCGGGAGCACGTAGAAGACAACCGGGAAGGCGTCGCCCGCCACGCTCGTGAACGTGTCCTCGATGGTCCGGTACGGCGCGATGTTCAGCGCCACGTCGTACGCGTTGATGGGCGTGGAGACGAACCAGTGGTACGTGCGCGTGCCGTCGTCGTGGGGTTCGACGGCGCGGAGCCGCCCGTTCGAGGCGACGACGAGCGGCTCGGGCACGGTGATGTGGAGGGCCATCGAGTCGGGTTCGTCGGAGACGTGGTCCTTGACGGGCCACCACAGATCCGCGCCTTCCTGCTGGACGGTGGTGGCGATCCACGGCGCGCCGGAGGGGGTGCGCGCCCACGTGAAGCCGCCGTCCCACGGCGGGTGCGGCGCGATGCGGGGCCGCCCGCCGTAAGCGACGGTCACGGCGGCCGTCTCGCCCGGCTGCTTCGTGTACGGGAAGGCGATCCACAGCTTGCCGCCCCGCCGCTCGAAGGCCATCGCCTCGCCCGTCTCCGCATCCGTGACCGCCGCGACGGCGAGCGCGGGATCGAGGTCGAGCACGAGGTGAGGCGCGGGCGAGGTGATGCGCACCGTGGCCGTGAGCGCCCCGGCGATGGCGCTGTCGGCGGGAGAGACGGCGAGCGTGAGGTCGTAGAAGACGACGTCGTAGGCAGCCTGCTCGGGCATGAGCGGCCCGCCGGAGTCGTACCGGTGCGGCGTCTGGGCGGGGGCGGCATGGCAGCCGGCGAGCGTGAGGAGGACGAGGAGGAGAAGGCGCGAGCGCATGCGAAAGCGGGTCGTGTGGATGAAACGTTCCCGCATTATAGCGTTCAACCGGGGGAACGTTCAAAAAGGCCTGCGAATGATTCGGATCCTGCTCACGCTTTTCATCGGGATGATGACGGCGACGATCGCCCCCGGGCAGGCCGTCGTCTTCGGGCGCGCCGCCGACCTCGACACGGGCGCGCCGCTCGCGTGGGTGCGCGTCTCGCTCGAAGCGCCCTCCGGCGATGCCTCCCGCGCCGCGTGGACCGACGCCGCCGGACGGTACGCACTCGCCGGCATCCCCGCCGGGCGCTGGCGCATCCGCGCCGAGCGCATCTCCGGCACGCGCCGCGTCTCGGTCCTCAGCCCCGTCATCACCCTTTCCGGAGCCGTGACGACGCTCCACTTCGAACTGCCCTCGGACCCGAAGGAATGGCTCGGCGCATCCGACCCCTCACCCTTCCGCACGAAGAACCTCGGCGACATCACGGGCATCCCCCGAGAAGGACGCATCCTCGACGCTTCGGGGCGCGCCATGCCGGGCGTTCGGAGCGTGCTCGAGCGGCTTGCGGAGGGGTTCGTGCGCGGCCTCGTCATGGCGGCGGGACGGCCCGTGCCGGAGGCCGTCGTGCGCCTCGGCGACGCCCGCGAAGCCGTCACCGATGCGAACGGGCGGTTCTTCCTCGACGCCGTCCCGCCGGGCCGGTACGATCTTCACGTCCTCCGCGAAAACGCCCGCCTCGACGCGTCGGCCGTGGACGTCCGCCCCGGCGAAAACATCTTCCGCTTCGACCTCACGCGGCGGCCATGACCCCGAACGCCCGGCGCGCCTTTCGTGACGCTCGGGGGCGACTCACGAGGGATGGGGCGACTCACGAGGGATGGGGCGACTCGCGAGGGAT
>JALSSK010000095.1 GCA_026984335.1 Rhodothermales bacterium | reverse complement strand
TTTTAGCTCACCGTGAAGGTTATTGGGGGCGTTTGCCGGAGCAGAGGGATGCGCCTCGTTATGGCCGCCGCACCACGTTTTCCGTCTCACTTCCCGGCGCGCGCTTCGCATAAGCCACCGACACCGTACGACCCCATCCAAACAAGGAGCCCTTTATGTCTGCACCATCGGTTGATCGCGGTCAATGGAGCGGTAAACTCGGTTTCATTCTCGCCGCCGCCGGTTCGGCTATCGGTCTGGGCAACATCTGGCGCTTCCCCTATACGGCGGGCGAGAACGGCGGCGGCGCGTTCGTGCTCATCTACCTCGGGTTCGTGGCGCTCATCGGCGTCCCGGTGCTGCTGGCCGAGCTTGCCATCGGACGGAAGACGCAACGCAACCCCGTCGGCGCTTTCAAGGCGTTGACCGAGAGCAAGTTCTGGCCGATGGTGGGCGGGCTCGGCGTGCTGACCGGCTTCGGCATCCTTGCCTTCTACAGCGTCGTCGCGGGGTGGACGCTCGGGTATCTGTATATGTCCCTCACCGGCGGCCTCGCGGGCGTGACCGAGGCCGGCGCGAGCGCCGCCGTCTTCACCAACCTCGTCACCGACCCCGTCTGGGCCATCGTGCTGGCCGGGGCCTTTCTCCTGCTGACCATCCTCGTGGTGCGGGGCGGCATCTCCGGCGGCATCGAGCGGGCGACAAAGATCCTGATGCCGCTGTTGTTCGTCATCATGCTCATCCTCGTCATCCGGGCCATGACGCTGCCCGGCGCGGGGGCCGGCATCAGCTACCTGTTCAAACCCGACTTCTCCAAGATCACCACCACCGTCGTCATGAGCGCGCTCGGGCAGGCGCTCTTCAGCCTCAGCCTGGGCATGGGCGCGATGATCACGTACGGCTCGTACCTGCCGGAAAAGGAGAACATGCCGTTCGCGGGCGTCTCGGTGGCGTTCTTCGACACGCTCATCGCCATCATGGCGGGGCTGATCATCTTTCCCGCCCTCTTCGCCACCGGCGGCGACCCGAGCGGCGGCCCCGGCCTCGTCTTCGTCGTCCTCCCGACGATCTTCAATGCCATGCCCGCAGGGAATTTTTTCGCCGTCGCCTTCTATGCGTTGCTCGCCATCGCCGCGCTCACCTCCACGATCAGCCTGCTCGAAGTGGTCGTCTCCTACTTCGTGGACGAACGGGGCTGGCGCCGGGACAAAGCGGCGTGGACCATCGGCGGGCTGTGCTTTTTGCTGGCCGTGCCGTCGGCGCTCTCGCAGGGAGCCGTGGCCGAACTCGGCACAGGCGGCCTCTTCTCGTGGGACTTCCTGACGCTCAACAACAACATCTGGGGCAACTATTCGCTCAGTCTCGGCGCCATCCTCATCTCCGTGTTCGTCGGGTGGAAGTGGGGCATCCCGAGTGCGCTGGCCTCCCTTGAAGCCAGCGGCGACCGCCTGCCCGCCGCCGGTCTGTGGGGCTTTCTTATCCGCTACGTATGCCCGGTGGTCATCCTCATCCTCCTCATCTTCATCGTCGCCACGGGAACGTATTTCTAGGAACCCTTCCGGCGCATCCGTACGGAACTCCGCTCGCGGCCTCATCGTAGTTTCCGCATTGGACTTCTCTGCGCGTAGGTTCCACCTGCCTGTTGAACTAGCCGAGGGACCGCCCCTCACCGGCCTTGGACCCTGACTCTCCTCCGTTAGCGCTCGCACATTTTCTTCTTCAGCAAACGCACCCTCCCGCGCTCGATCCCGGCGTCTTCGCCGCCGCGTTTGGCCTCTTTGCGCTTCTCCTGTTCGTCTCGGCCTTCGTCTCCGGCTCGGAAGTGGCGCTCTTCTCCCTCAGCGCCTCCGACCGGGACGCGCTCGCGCAGGCGCACGACCGGGCCGGGCGGCGGGTGCTCAAGCTGCTCAGTCAACCTCGCTCGTTGCTGATCACCATCCTCATCCTCAACACACTGGTCAACGTGGCGGCGGCCATCCTCGCGGCGCTCTTGACGCATCAGGCGGCCCGCGCCTTCGGCTGGAGTCCCGGCCTGACGGTCTTCCTCGAAGTCATCGCCCTGACGTTCGTGCTGCTTGTGGTGAGCGAGATCACCCCGAAACTCATCGCTACGCGGCACGCACGCGCTTTCAGCCGGGCGATCTCCGGACCGCTCCTGCTCTTCCATCGGGTGCTCTATCCGATCTCCGGCGCCCTCGCCCGCACCATGCGCGCCCTCCAGGACCGCATCAAACCGAGCGCCCGCCCCATCTCGGGAGAGGACCTCAAAGCCATGGCCGAGATCGGAGAGGCCCACGGCACCCTGGAAGAAGAAGAGAAAGCCCTCATCCACTCCATCGTCGAGTTCGGCGAGACGACCGTGCGCGAAATCATGGTCAGCCGGCTCGACATCGTGGCCTTGCCCGTGACGGCCACCCTCTCCGAAGCCATCGAAACGATCCGGACCAGCGGGCATTCGCGCCTGCCCCTCTACGTCGAACACCTCGACAACATCCTCGGCATCATCTACGCCAAAGACCTGCTTCGCTTCCTCTCCGGACGCAACGGACGACAACACGTCGACTGGACGCGGCTGGCCCGCCCCACCATGTTCGTCCCGCTCGGCAAAAAACTCGACGACCTCCTCCGAGACTTCCAGGCCAAGAAAACCCACATCGCCATCGTGGTGGATGAATACGGGGGAACGGCGGGCCTGGTGACGCTCGAAAACGTGCTCGAAGAGATCGTCGGCGACATCCGCGACGAGCACGACGAGTCCGAGGAACGACTGTACGAGAAAATCGACGACCACACCTACCGGTGCGACGCCCGCATCAACCTCGACGATCTCAACGAGTTGCTGGGCGTCGACCTGGACACGGAAAGCTTCGACTTCGAGACGCTCGGCGGCCTGATCTTCCACCTCACCGGCGCGATCCCGTCGGTCGGCACGGAGGTGACCTACAAGGGCTTGCGCATGCGCGTCGAGACGATCGAGAATCACCGCATCGGGCAGGTGCTCGTGCGCTATGAACCGCCCCTTGAGAACAAAGAAATTTCCGAGAAAGGCGTCTCCGAGTCGCCGTGAGGGCGGCACGTTTTCGGGACCGGCGCGTGCCACGGCGCGATGGGCCGTCGGGCTCGCGCTGATCGTGACGGCGTCCGGCTTCGGCGGCAGGGCTCACGCGCAGCCGAAGCCGACGCACGCCGAGGTGCGCGCCCGGCTCGTGCATCCCCCCGCCGCGCCCCCCCTCATCCGGCTCCCGGCGCCCGACCGCCGGCTCGCCTTCGACAAAGCGCAGCATGCGGCCTTTGCCTTCCTCAGCGTCATCGGCGGGCAATACACGCTGGTCCGGAAGGCCGGGTGGTCCGAGCGCCGGGCGCTTCCGGTGTCGATGGGCTTCGGGGCGGCGCTCGGGCTCGGCAAGGAGTTGTATGACTGGCGCGCGGGTCCCCGACGCACCTTCAGCCGCCGCGACCTCGCCGCCGACGCCTTCGGCATCCTGCTCGCCGCCGGCTTCATTCTGCTTTGAAAAAAACACCGAAAACCCACACGCGCCGTTCGTCGTTTCCGTATTTTACCCCCGGCCCCCAATTTCTTCCGAATCCAACGGGCGGTCCATCCGCGCCCTGTCTTATGCGACGCATCAAAGAGTATTGCGGCATCTTCGGCATCTTCAATGCGGACAATGCCGCGCAGCACATTTACTACGGGCTTCACGCTCTCCAGCATCGGGGACAGGAATCCGCGGGCATCGTCACGTCCACGTATGACGAGCGCAAAAAGCGCCGGGTGATGCCGTACCACAAGGATCAGGGGCTCGTGCTCGACGTCTTCGACGACCCGCGCATTTTCGAGACGAAGCTGCTGGGCCGCGCGGGCATCGGGCACAACCGCTATTCGACCAGCGGCGCCGCCGACAACCGGGCGAACATCCAGCCGTTCGTGGTGCACTACCGCGACGGCAACCTGGCCCTGGGGCATAACGGCAACCTCTCGAACGCCCGCGAACTGCGCAACAGCTTCAGCCAGCGCGGCACTCTCTTCCTCACCACCAGCGACAGCGAGCTCATCCTCCATCTGATCGCGCAGAGCGCCCGGCGCAAACAGATCGACCAGATCCTCGACGCGCTCACGCAGGTCGAAGGCGCGTTCTCGCTCGTCATCCTCACCGACGACAGCCTCATCGCCGTGCGCGACCCGAACGGCTTCCGCCCCCTTGCGCTCGGCCGCCTCGGCGACGCCGACCGCGACGGCGGCCCGGCCTATTGCGTCGCCA
>JALSSK010000094.1 GCA_026984335.1 Rhodothermales bacterium | reverse complement strand
AGGATGCGCTCGTTCCAGACCATGCCCCGGTGCGCCGCGTCGTTCGGCGGGTGGATCGTTCGAAGCGCGACGCCCTGCTCCGCCGCCAGCCGCCGCCACGCATAGACGTTGCTCGGAAACTGCTCGCGCAACACGACGACGTTCTGCCCTTTCGAGAGCCGGGTGTTCTTCGCCACCGTCGCGATGCCGTACGACGCCGCCGGGATGATCGCCACGCGCCGCGGATCGTCGAGGTTTACGAGTCGGGCGAAGCGTCGGCGAACGCCGTCGCTTGGCTCGAAAAAGTCCGCCGGAGTGATGTTCGACGGAACGGTTTTTTGCCGGATGCCTTCGATCCCCGCCGCCTCCACCCGGCGCGAGAGCGGGGCCATGAAGGCGCAATTGAGGTAGTGGAGATCGTCCGGGAGCGAAAAAAGGCTTTTCTGGCAGGCAAGCATCGGGGCGGTCGTTTGGGATGAGCGAAGGGCGGCAAGTGGGCCAAGATAAGGCTTTCGCCGTCAGGATTCGCCAAGGGGGTACGAGGCCAGCCGGTGGTGCGTCGCCCCTTCGGGGAGCAGGCGGCTCTCATAAAGGTGAAAGTGGGAGACGGTGAACGTCTCGGCGACGAAGTCCCGATGATCGGAGAGGAAGGCGCGGATCCACGCGGGGTCGGGATGGCGGAGCCGGGCGAGCGTGAGGTGCGGTCGAAAGGGCTTTTCGTCCGGAGGGACCCCGGCTTCGCGCACGACGCGTTCGATGTCGTCGTGGAGTGTGGCGAGGCCGTCGCCGCCGGCCGCTCCGGTCCAGAGCACACGGGGGCGCCGGCGGCCCGGGAAGACGCCCACGCCCCCGATCCGGAGCGGGAACGGCGCGACGCGCACGCCGTGGAGGCGCTCGGTGAGCGTCGCCGTCGTCCCGGCATCCACCTCGCCGATGAAGCGAAGCGTGAGGTGGATCTGCTCCGGACGCACCCAGCGGACCCCCTCCTCGGCTTCGAAGAGCGCTTCCATCCGTATCTTGACCGACGGCGGAACGTCGAGGGCGACGAAAAGACGGGGCATGGGTTCGGGGGAAACGAGCCGGGGTTCGGACAGGCGAAAAACTACGGCAAAAATATGATGATCCGAAACGTGATCTCCGGCGGTCAGACGGGCGTCGACCGGGCGACGCTCGATGCGGCGATGGCGGCGGGGCTGCCCGTCGGCGGCTGGTGCCCGCGCGGACGCCGGGCGGCGGACGGAGTGATCGACGCGCGGTATCCGCTCCGCGAGACGCCCTCGGCGGACTATGCCGAGCGCACCGCGTGGAACGTCCGCGACGCCGACGGCACGCTCGTGCTCGTACGCGCGAAACCGGACGGAGGGACGGCTTTGACGATCCGGGAGGCGGAGCGGCAGGGAAAACCGTGCCTCGTGCACCGGCTCGCAGGCATGGAGGGCGTCGAAAAGGTGCGGGAGTGGATCGCGCGGGAAGGCCTCCGGGCGCTCAACGTGGCGGGGCCGCGCGAGGAAGAGGCGCCGGGCATTTACACCGCCGCCCGCGCTTTTCTGACGGCGCTCTTTAGCCGGGAAAAGGGAGACGGATGAGGCGCCCCGTTCACTGCTCGATGAGAACGTGCGGGCTCCGGGCGTCGGCGCTCTTCGATGCGCTCTGTTCTCGGAGTCGCCGTTCGAGACGCCGAAGCGTCATCTCCTCCTCCTGCAACTCGCTCTTCAGACGCCGCATCTCCGCCTCGATCCGCATGAACTTCGTGAACGGCCGAAGGTGGATCGTCGAGGGCCGAGCGAGATCTTCGGCAAGGCGACGGTCGGCCTGATGGATCCGAACCCGGATGCCGTGCTTATCCCGCGTGGCTTCTTCCGCGTGAACGAAGGCCTGGATGAGGGGAGCGGAAGCGCAATGCGGAGGGGTGAAATCGGCGTATGGCGTCAGCCGTGGAAGCAGTCGCTGCGTCACGTACTGATAGAAGTTGGCCGTGAAGAGGAGCAGGGCGACGAGGCTGAGACCCATGACGAGCGAACTGCGGGCGTGCGGCTGGTTTTCCATGGATGACCCTCCCGTGCGGTTGGCTCCGGAGCGGAGCCGGAGTGATGGGCAGATGCTTTTCTGTGGGTAATGCCGGCCTTCGGGGCGTTACGACGGAGACGAGGCCGAGGTCGGATGGCGACCGGTTCGGGCAAGAGAATCCCGGCGTGTTCGGCCGCGCGGGGCTTCGAGGGTACAACGTCCGGCCCGGGCGCTTATTGTGAAAGGGGAAAAATTATCCCCGGGGCAGGGGCGCTTCACGTGCCGGAACGGCTCGTTTTGAGCGGCGCGGTGGAATAGTGCTCCAGGTCGACTTCGTCCTTGTAGTGCCAGCACCAGAATTGCTGGCAGGGGAACTTGTTCTCATAGAGGGCGCGCCCGACGATGACGGAGTCGACCTTATAGGGGGCGAGCTCCTTGATCTTGAGCAGATCCGGGTATCCGCCGATGCCGCCGGAGGCGGTGATGTGGGCGCGTCGGAGGTGTTCGCCCATCGTGCGGTAGGCCTCGACGTTGGGGCCTTCGAGCGTGCCGTCGCGGGTGATGTCGGTGTAGACGATGCGCCGGACGCCGCGCTTCTCCATGTCCACGGCCATCTCCACGGCGTCGAGGCCGGAGCCTTCGGTCCAGCCCTCCACGCGCACCTCGCCGCCGGCCGCGTCGATGCCCACCACGATGCGGCTGGCGGAGAAGCGGGCGACGGCCTCGGAGACGAGGTCCGGGTTCCGCACCGCCGAGGTGCCGAGGACCACCCGGTAGACGCCCAGGTCGAGCGCCGTGCGGATGTCTTCCATCGTGCGGATGCCGCCGCCGAACTGGATCGGGATGTCGAGCGCTTCACAGATGCGATGAATGACCTCGCGGTTGTCCTCGGAGCCGTCCCGCGCCGCGTCGAGGTCGACGAGGTGGAGCGTCCGCGCATTCATCACCCGCCACAGCTTGGCCATGCGGACGGGGTCGTCGAAGTAGACGGTCTCGCGTGCATACGAGCCCTGATAGAGGCGTACGCACCGCCCGCCGCGAATGTCGAGGGCCGGGATCACGAGAGTCATGGTTGTTCCAATGGCACGTTGGCGAAAAAAATCAAGCCGGCTTACCGGGTCATAACCCCGTCGGCGCGCATCGTTCCATATCCCCTGCGTTCGGTCAATCTTTCAGCTTGCTCAGCTCTTTCGAGCGGGCCGTGGCCGTGGCGACGGCGTTGATGAGCATCGTCCGAAGCCCGTGCGATTCGAGGTCGGCGACGGCGGCGATGGCCGTGCCGCCGGGGGTGGTCACCTCGTCGCGGAGGATGGCCGGGTGCTTGCCCGTCTCGAGCACGAGCCGGGCCGCGCCGTAGACGGTCTGCGCGGCGAGCCGGAAGGCCTGCGGGCGCGGGATGCCCTGCTTGACGCCGCCGTCGGTGAGCGCCTCGATGAACATGTACACGTATGCCGGGCCGCTCCCGGAAAGGCCCGTCACGGCGTCCATCAGGTATTCGGGCACCTCCTCCACCTGCCCGACGCCCTCGAAGAGCTGTCGCGCGATGGTCATGTGGTCGTCCGTGGCGAGGTCGCCCGCCGCAATGGCCGTCGCGCCCGCGTCCACGATCATCGGCGTGTTCGGCATCGAGCGGACCACGGGCACGGGCTTCTCGAACGCCTCCTGAAGCGCCTCCGACGTCAGCCCGGCGAGCACCGAGATGACGAGCGCGCTCTCGGGAACATGCGGGCGAATCTCATGGATGACCTCGACGGCGTTCTGCGGTTTGATGGCGAGCACGACCACCGTGGCGTCGCGCACGGCCGCCGCGTTGTCGGTCGTCGTCTCAATGCCGGGGAACTGTTGGGCCAGGGCCGCGAGGCTCGCCGGGTTGCGCCGCGTGGCGCGGATGCGTCCGGGGTCGAGCTCGTGGGCATTCAACATACCGCCGATGAGGGCGCGTCCGATGTTGCCCGCCCCGATGACGGCAACGGTCTGGTTGGAGAGCATCGTCTTCTCAAGCATGGTCGGGAAAGGGGAGAACCTCAAGTTAGCATGGAACGACGGAACTTTGCACGTAACTGGCGCGAACGAGCGAGGATTCTTCACCGCCGCGCCGTAAATAAACCGTGAAGGCGTCTCCCGGGACGACGACGGGCGTCATTGATCGCTCGTATTTTGTTTATTCCGTCTGATCCGACCCCTAATCCCGCGCCGCCGGTGCGGCTCATCGTCGAGAGCAAACCCATGGCTGACAAGCACTTCGAACGCATTCTCGTGACGGCGGCTCTGCCCTATGCGAACGGGCCGATCCACATCGGACACCTCGCCGGGGCTTATCTCCCCGCCGACCTGTACTGCCGGTATCAACGCCTCAAGGGCCGCGACGTCGTCTTCGTCTCCGGCTCCGACGAATACGGCGTGGCGATCATGGTGCGCGCCCTCCATGAAGGCATCACCCCGAAAGAGGTCGTCGACCGCTATCATCCCATGATCCGGGAGGCGTTCGAAGGCTTCGGGATGAGCTTCGACCACTACGGACGCACCACCTCCCCGGTGCACGTGGAGACGAGCCAGGATTTCTTCCGGTATCTGGCCGAGAAGGACGTCTTCGTGCTCAAGACCGAAAAGCAGTTGTACGACCCGAAGGCGGGCCTTTTCCTCGCCGACCGGTTCGTGCGCGGCACGTGTCCCGTGTGCGGCTACGAGGACGCCTACGGCGACCAGTGCGAACGGTGCGGCACGTCGTTGAGCCCGCAGGAACTCATCAACCCCCGGAGCACGCTCTCCGATGCGACCCCGGAGCTCCGCGAGACGACCCACTGGTACCTGCCGCTGGGACGGCTGCAGCCCGAACTCGAACGCTGGATCGCCACGCACCCCGAATGGAAGCCGAACGTCCTCGGGCAGGTCAAGAGCTGGCTCAAGGAAGGCCTGAAGGACCGCGCCATCACCCGCGACGTGCCGTGGGGCGTGCCCGTCCCCCGCGACGTGGCCGAGAAGGCCGGCGTCGACGCCGAGGGCAAGGTGATCTACGTCTGGTTCGACGCGCCCATCGGATACATCTCGGCGACCAAGGAGTGGGCCGCCGAACAGGGCGACCCCGACCGATGGGAAAAATACTGGCGGGACGATCGCTCGATGCTCATCCACTTCATCGGAAAGGACAACATCGTCTTCCATTGCCTCATGTTTCCCGCCATGCTCATGGAGTACGACGGCTTCGTCCTGCCCGAGAACGTGCCCGCGAACGAGTTCCTCAACCTCGAAGGACAAAAGCTCTCGACGAGCCGGGGTTGGGCCGTCTGGCTGCATGAATACCTCGAAGCGTTTCCCCCGGATCTCCTCCGCTACAGCCTCGCCGCCACGCTCCCCGAGACGAAAGACGCCGACTTCAGCTGGCGCGACTTCCAGACACGCTCCAACTCCGAACTCGCCGACATCCTCGGCAACTTCGTCAATCGGACGATGACCTTTGCACACCGCTTCGCCGAGGGGAAGGCGCCCCCGCTCGTGAACCCGAGCGAAACCGACCGGGAGGCGCTCGAACGGCTGGCAGCGTTTCCCGCGCGCATCGGCGCGGCGTACGAGGCGTTCCGGATGCGTGAGGCGGTCTTCGAGACGATGAACCTCGCCCGACTCGGCAACAAGTATTTCAACGACACCGAACCGTGGCACACGCGGAAGACGGACCCACAGGCATGCGCGAACACCATCCACGTCTCGCTTCAGATCTGCGCCGCGCTGTGTGTGCTCATGGAGCCGGTGCTCCCGTTCTCCGCCGCGAAGCTCCGCGCGATGCTCAACCTCACCGGCGTCCGTGCGAGCGAGCCCGGCGCCGGGGACGAAAGCCTGCGCGGATGGGACGAGGCCGCCGGTCCGCTCCTCGAACCCGGACACGCCCTCGGCAAAGCGCAGATCCTCTTCCGGAAGATCGCCGACGAAGCCATCGAGGCGCAGATCGCGAAGCTGAAGGCGACCGAGACGCCGGAAGCTTCGGAGGAGCCGCCCTATGAGCCTCTCAAAGAAACCATCACGTACGACGACTTCGCCAGACTCGACCTTCGCATGGGCACGGTGACGGCGGCCGAGCGCCTGCCGAAATCGAAGAAACTCCTTCGCCTGGAGGTCGACCTCGGCTTCGAGACGCGGCAGATACTGGCCGGCGTGGCGCAACAGATGACCCCGGAGGATCTCCTCGGGCGTCGCGTGGTGGTGGTGGCCAACCTCGCCCCGCGCAAGATGATGGGGCTGGAGAGTCAGGGGATGCTCCTCATGGCTGAGAACCGGGACGGCACGCTCGCGCCCCTCACCTCCGAAGGCGAGAACGGAGCCGTCGTGCGCTGAGCGTCGGCCTCATCGCGGAAAGACGCGCGCCGGCTTTTTCGCAGCCGGCGGGTGAATGTGTCCCTTTTCTTCTTAAGAACCTTACGTTTGAGGCGAAACCAATGGGTGCGGTGGCGTCCTTTTCCATACGGAACCCCATCGTAAAAAGTCGAGCTTCTGTGCGTATGTCGCCATGCGTAGTGCGAAACGATGATGTTGCCTCCCGAATGAGACTCGCACCCGTACGGAATGCATCCGACATTCAATCAAGCAATGTTTCTCCCTACGCGAGGATCGTCATGAAGGGTTCCTTACACAGTCTGTTTGAACGACTCGAAAAGCTTTTGGTCAAGTCATTCCATCTGGCTATCGGTGAGGCGGGGTTGGAGGAACGGGAAGAGGTGGACTGGAACCTCTTTCTGCTGGTGCGTGAGATCGCCGAACATCACGATCATCCGGAACCGTACTGGAT
This sequence comes from Rhodothermales bacterium, assembly GCA_026984335.1. Taxonomy (GTDB): domain Bacteria; phylum Bacteroidota; class Rhodothermia; order Rhodothermales; family ISCAR-4553; genus JALSSK01. The sequence continues at coordinate 12,192 of JALSSK010000094.1, read as the reverse complement.
CGACCCGGAAGAGGGGGCGTCCGCCGAAGCGCACCGAAGGGCCGAAGATCGCGCGCCGGAGGCTCCCGCTTCGGAGCGCGCGATGACGCCGGAGCGGCGGCAGGCCGCATCGGATGATGACGGCGCCTGAGACTTCGGCGACGCGGTACGGCACGGCACAAAGACGGCGACGACGCTTATAAGCCTCGTCGCCTTTTTCATTCGGCCCTCGTCATGACGTATGTCCGCCTCTGCTTGCTGCTTCCCCTGACGTGCGCGCTCTTCGCCGTCTCATGCGCAAATGATCCCACCATGGCTCGACAAAACCGCCTCGCCCACGAGAAAAGCCCGTATCTCCTTCAGCACAAGGATAATCCCGTGGACTGGTATCCGTGGGGGGAAGAAGCCTTCGCGCGCGCCCGCAAGGAGGACAGGCCGATCTTCCTCTCCATCGGCTATTCGACGTGCCACTGGTGCCACGTGATGGAGCATGAGTCCTTCGAGGATGAGGAGGTCGCCGCCCTGATGAACGAGGCGTTCGTCTCGATCAAGGTAGACCGGGAGGAGCGGCCGGACATCGACAACCTGTACATGGCCTTCTGCCGGATGATGGGCGGCTCGTGCGGGTGGCCGCTCAACGTGGTGATGACTCCGGACAAGCAGCCGTTCTTCGTGGCGACGTACATCCCGAAGCAGAGCCGGTACGGCCGCCTCGGCATGATGGACCTCATTCCCCGTCTGAAGAAACTGTGGCGCGAGCGTCGGGAAGAGGTCGAAGCCTCCGCCGGAGAAATCACCGAGGCCCTCCGGAGGAGTCCGAGCGCCGCCTCGGGTTCGTCCGCCGCCCCGCTCGATGCCGGGACGCTTCGCGAGGCGTTCCTGCAGTTCAGCCGCCGCTTCGACGCCGAGCACGGAGGCTTCGGGACCGCGCCCAAGTTTCCCTCGCCTCACAACCTGCTTTTCCTCCTCCGGTACGCACATCGCACCGACGAGGCGGCGGCCCGCGCCATGGTCGCCCGCACCCTCGACCGCATGCGCCTCGGCGGCGTCTTCGACCACGTCGGCTTCGGCTTCCACCGGTACGCCACCGATGCGCAGTGGAAGCTCCCGCACTTCGAGAAGATGCTCTACGATCAGGCCATGCTCGCGATGGCGTACACCGAAGCGTTCCAGGCGACGGGCCGGGAGGCCTATGCGGAGACGGCGCGGGAAATCTTTACCTACGTCCTCCGCGACATGACCGCGCCCGAGGGCGGCTTCTTCTCCGCCGAAGACGCCGACAGCGAGGGGCGGGAGGGCAAGTTTTATCTGTGGACCGTGGACGAGGTGCGCGAAGTGCTCGGGCCGGACGAGGCGGCTTTCGTCATCGAGACGTTCAACCTGACCCCGGAGGGCAACTTCGAGGACGAGGCCACGCGAAAGAAGACGGGCGAGAACATTCCGTACCTGAAAAAGCCGCTCGACGAGATCGCCGCCGAGCGGGGAGAGGCGGTCGAGACCCTCCGCGCGCGGTGGGAAGCGGCTCGGGAGAAGCTCTTCGCCCACCGAGAGCAGCGCGTCCATCCGGGCAAGGACGACAAGGTGCTCACCGACTGGAACGGCCTCATGATCGCTGCCCTCGCGAAGGCCGCCCGCGCCCTCGACGCGCCCGAATACGCCGAGGCCGCCCGCCGCGCCGCCGCGTTCCTTCGCGCCACGATGCGCTCGGAAGACGGCCGGCTCCTCCACCGGTGGCGTGAGGGCGAGGCGGCGCTTCAGGCCAACCTCGACGACTATGCCTTCATGGTGTGGGGCCTCATCGAACTCTATGAGACGACCTTCGATCCGGCATATCTCGAAGAGGCGCTCGCGATGAACGAGGTCGTCCTCGATCATTTTCGGGATGAGCGGGAAGGCGGGTTCTTCTTCACGCCGGACGACGGCGAGGAACTCCTCACACGCCCGAAAGAGTTGTACGACGGCGCGATCCCCTCGGGCAACTCCCTTGCCATGTACAACCTCCTCCGTCTCAGCCGCCTCACCGGAAACACGGATTTGGAGGCGGAAGCCGCCCGGCTGAGCGCCTGGGCCGGAGGGCTCGTGCAGCGGATGCCGTCGGGCTTCGCCGCCTTCCTCGTCGGCCTCGACTTCGCCGTCGGACCGACGTTCGAGGTGGTCGTGGTGGGACGGCCGGACGCGGCGGACACCGAGGCGATGCTTTCGGCGCTCCGCTCGCGCTACCTGCCGAACAAGGTCGTGATCTTTCGCCCGGAGGGCGAGGCGCCCGCCGTCACGCGCCTCGCCCCGTACACCGCCACTCAACACACCCTCAACGGGAAAGCCACGGCGTACGTGTGCCGGAACTTCGTGTGCAACCGACCGACGACGAGCGTCGAGGAGATGCTCGGGATGCTGGGAGAGTGACGCCGCCCGCGCCGCGTTTATTCCTCCCGGAGCGTGATGCTTCCGTGCGAGGTGCGCGCTTCGATGCGGGCGCCGCCGCCGTTGAGCCGACCGTCGGCGCGATCCTTTTTCCGCTCGCCGTCAAACGGAGCCGAGGCATCGAGGCGGACGCGGCCGCCCTTGAGCGAGAGATCCGCGCCGAGCCCGGGGGCCGTCGAGATGAGGATGTCGCCGTGATCGGTCCGGAAAAAGGCCGGGCGCTCGGTGGTGAGGAGCACCCGGATGTCGCCGTGGGAGTTGGAGATCTCCGCTCGTCCATCGATGCGGGATACGTCGACGTCGGCATGGGCAGTGTGGGCGATGAAGTCCGAGGCGACGACCTCGTCGATGGCGACGTCGCCGTGCGAGGTTTTGACGGTCACCTCGTCGGCGCGGAGGCTGCCGGTCGCGACGTCGCCGTGGGAGGTCTCGATGTGGAGCCACGGCCCGCTGAGGGCGCGCGCGTCCACGTCGCCGTGGGAGGTGCGGATGTCGATCCGCCCGTCGAGGTCGCTCATCGAGAGGTCCCCGTGCGAGGTCTCGATCTCGGCGTCGAAGCGCGCGGGGATCCGGGCGTTCACGGTGATCTGAACGTCATTCCCCCCCCACGACCACCGACGGTTCGGGCTCTCGGAGACGATGCGGATGACGCTTCCGTCCTGTTCGACGCGGAAGTTCATCGCTTCGAAAATTTCCCGGGCGCGGTCCATGTCCCGCCCGTCGAGGGTGACGACGATGCGGGCCTCGTTGTCGGAGCCTTTCGCGATGAGCACGTCGGTGTGGGAGACGCGGATGTCGAGCGCGTCGCCGGGGGAAACGTCGAAGCGCTCGTCGATGACTGCCTCACCGGCTTCGGTGAGCGTCCCGGCATAGGAAGCGACGCTGTGTTCGGCCGTGTACGTGCCTTTCTCGTGCGGCGGAAGGAGTTTGTGCTTGAGGCTCTGGAAGATGTTCAGCCCACCGAGCACGGCGAGGGCGGCGATGAGCAGATAGGTCAGCCCGGCTTTCATGGCGGTCGGGGTTGGGGTGAATCCGGGGAGCGGCGGGGTCCGGCACTCTCGGGCCATACGGGGCGGCTCGGTGGGAGGTTACGCGGGAGGTCCGAGCGGGGTGCGGCGTATGTCGAGGGGATGAAAGTATCCGCGGAAAAACGATGAACAGGCTCACACGGACGTTCTTCGACCGGCCCACCGTCGTGGTGGCGAAGGACCTCATCGGCAAGCGCCTCGTGCACGCGCATCCGTCGGGGGTGCGGCTCGTCGGGCGGATCGTGGAGACGGAGGCGTACACGATGGACGACCCGGCCTTTCGTCCGTGGGGCGTCGTCGATCCGGCGACGGGGCTCGTGCGGCCCGAAGGGCGGGGGCACGACCTCTTCGGCAAGCCGGGCACGGCATACGTCTATCGCGTGCACACGTACCGGCTGCTCAACGTCGTCACCGAGCGCGAGGGGGTGGCCGGATGCGTGCTCCTGCGGGCCGTCGAGCCGCTCGAAGGTCTCGCCGACATGGCCCGCCGCCGCGCAGCCGCGCGCCGCCCCGAGCACCTCGCCAATGGTCCGGGCAAACTCTGCCTCGCCTTCGACGTCGACCGCCGCTTCCACACCGCCGACCTGACCCGTGGGCCCCTCTTTTTCGCCGAGGCGGAGGAGGCGCGCCTGTGGCCCGTAGCCGTCTCGTCCCGCATCGGGCTCCGGCAGGGCATCGAGCTTCGGAGGCGGTTCTTCGTGCCCGGTCATCCCTGCGTCTCACCCGGCACACCGAGCGACCGGGCGGCGGCGGCGAAAAGACGCCGGCGAGGCCGGTGAAGGCGCGCGCGACCGGCAATTCACGGGCAAACCACGTCGGGGAGGGCACAAGCGGGGTCCTCGCGGCGTTTATCGCGCCGATTCCGACCTTTTATCCCGAAAATTCGCGGGGGGCGGTCGAATCGGGCGTCCGGATTTCCGAAGTTCGCCTTTTCCCGCCCGAGCACCGTATACCGATATCCCATGAGCCGCAAAAAATCCTCCGAGCAGATCCGCTCCGAATTCCTGAAATTCTTCGAAGAGCGCGGGCACACCATCGTCCCGAGCGATTCCCTCGTGCCCCAGAACGACCCGACGCTGCTCTTCACGAACGCCGGGATGAACCAGTTCAAGGACGTCTTCCTCGGCACGGGCACGCGCCCGTACAAACGCGCCGTCGATACGCAGAAATGTCTCCGCGTCTCCGGCAAACACAACGACCTCGAAGAGGTGGGTTACGACACGTATCACCACACCTTTTTCGAGATGCTCGGCAACTGGAGCTTCGGCGACTATTTCAAAAAGGAAGCCATCCGGTGGGCATGGGAACTGCTCGTCGATCGGTGGGGGCTCGAAGCGGACCGGCTCTACGCCACCGTTCATGCGGGAGATGAGAAACTCGGCCTCGCGCCCGACGACGAATCCGCCGGCTACTGGACCTCCGAGACGCCCCTCGACCCCGATCACGTCCTGTACTGCGGATCGAAGGACAATTTCTGGATGATGGGCGACACCGGGCCGTGCGGACCGTGTTCGGAGATCCACATCGACCTCCGGCCCGATGAGGAGCGCGCGAAAACGCCGGGGAAGGACCTCGTGAACAAGGACGACCCGCGCGTGATGGAGATCTGGAACCTGGTCTTCATCCAGTACAACGCGCTCGGCAACGACGCCCTCGAACCTCTCAAAGCCCGGCACGTGGACACCGGCATGGGCTTCGAACGCATCGTGGCGGTCCTTCAGGAAACGGGCGGCAGCACGTATGACACGGACCTCTTCGCGCCCATTCTTCAGGCCGTCGCCGACCTCTCGCCGCGCGACGAGATACGCGGCTACGACGACGTGGCCGTCGCGGACGAGGTCGAGCGGGAGAAGGTCCGCGTGGCGATGCGCGTCGTGGCCGACCACATCCGCACCATCGCGTTTGCCATCGCCGACGGGGTGATGCCGGGCAACGCCGGGCGCGGGTACGTCATCCGCCGCATCCTCCGTCGCGCCGTCCGGTACGGCTATCAGACCCTCGGCCTCCGCGAACCCTTCCTTTTCCGGCTCGCGGCGCCGCTCGAAGCCAAGATGGGCGGCTCGTTCCCGGAACTGACGCATCACCGCGACTACATCGAGCGCGTCACGCGGGCGGAGGAGGAGAGCTTCCTCGAAACGCTCGGCACCGGAATCACGTTCTTCGAGCGCATCACGCCGTACGTCCACGAACTCGCCTCCGCGAAGGACGAGGCCGCCGTCGAAGCCGTCCGCGAACGCCTCGAAAAGGATCGGCAGACGCTCGACTTCCTCAAAAAAGCGTACGTGGACGTGGACGACCGGGACGAGATGGTCGCGCGGTTCGTCGAGGCGGCGCGGGCGGGGCGCGTGCCCGGCGAGGTCGCCTTCCTCCTGCACGACACGTACGGCTTCCCCGTGGATCTGACGCAGCTCATGGCGCGGGAGGAGAGGCTCGGCGTGGACATGGCGGGCTATCACAAGCTCATGCAGCGCCAGAAGGAACGCGCACGCGCGGCGGCCTCCTTCAAAGTCGACCAGAGCCGGTCGGACCAATGGCAACGGGTCAGCGAGGGGGAGGACTCCACGTTCGTCGGGTACGATCAGTCCCGCGTGGAAGGGGCCAGGATCCGGGCCGTCCGAAAGGTGGAAACCGGGGACGGACACCCACAATACGAACTCCTCCTCGACGCGACGCCTTTCTATGCCGAGAGCGGCGGACAGGTGGGCGATACGGGCACGCTCCGCGTCGGCGACGAAGAAATCCGCGTGCTCGATACGCAGAAGCGGAAAGGGCACATCGTGCATTACGTGGACCGCCTCCCCGCCGACCTCGACGCGCCGGTGACTGCCGAGGTGGATACGGAGCGGCTCGGCCGCATCAAAAAGCACCACTCGGCCACCCACCTGATGCACGCCGCGCTCCGCGAGGTCCTCGGCCCGCACGTCAAACAGAAAGGCTCGCTCGTCGCGCCGGATCATCTCCGCTTCGACTTCAGCCACTTCGAGCGCGTCACGCCGGAGGAGCTTCGCGCCGTCGAACGGCGGGTGAACGAGGCCATTCAGGCGAACATCGAGAAGCTCGAGGAGCGCTCGGCGCCGCTGCAGGAGGCGCTCGACCGGGGCGCGATGGCGCTCTTCGGCGAGAAGTACGGCGACCGCGTACGCGTCATCACCTTCGACCCGGACTTCTCCGTCGAGCTGTGCGGCGGCATCCACGTCGACGCCACGGGCGAGATCGGGCTGTTCCGCTTCACCTCGGAAGGCTCCGTGGCCGCCGGCGTGCGCCGCGTCGAAGCCGTGGCGGGGCTCGATGCGCTGGAATATCTCGACCGTGAGATCGGCGAGCTCGAACGGGTGCGCAGGCAGTTCAAGTCGCTTCAGCGGCCCACGGACGAGGAGATCGCCGATCTGATCGAGGAGAAGAAACGACTCGAGAAGGCGCTCGAGGCGTTGCGGCAGAAAAGCCTTGCCGCGGGTCTCGATGCGCTCATCGAACGGGCAGAGGCCGTCGGGGAGGCGCGGCTGGTCGTCGGGCGCGTCGAGCCGATGGACATGAACACGCTCCGGTCGCTCGGCGAGAAGCTCCGCGAGCGCCTCGGCTCCGGCTCCGTCGGAGTGCTCGGCACGGTCGACCCGGAAGGGGAGAAGGTGTACCTCGTCGCCGTCGTCTCGGACGACCTCGTGAAGAAAGGGGTGCAGGCGGGCCGTCTCGTGGGCGCGCTGGCGAAGCTCGTGGGGGGCGGCGGCGGCGGACGACCGACCCTCGCCACGGCGGGGGGACGGCGGCCGGAGAAGCTCGACGAGGCCCTTCGCGCGGCCCCCGAGGTCCTCGCCGGGATGATGGGATGACCCCCCGAAAAGGGCCGGAACCTGCCGGATCGACGCTTCGTTGCACAGCCCCGCATGCGGGGCGTTGATCTTGAAGAAAGGTTCACGGCGGCGGAAAGCGCCGGTTCGTATCTTCCCGCCTGCGGTTTTTTCGGAGGGGTGCCAGAGCGGTTGAATGGGGCGGTCTCGAAAACCGTTGTACCCTTTGCGGGGTACCGTGGGTTCGAATCCCACCCCCTCCGCACGAAGGCGTGCAGGTCTGACCTGTGCGCCTTTTTTCTTTGCTCCCCGAGGCGTTTCTTTAGCGCTCAGGTTTCTTCCACCTTCCCGGTGCGTTCGCCGATGCCGTCCCGTCACCTGAGGCTGTTTTGGGGATTGTTCTTCGTCACGCTCTTCGGGCGCGATGCTGCGGCGCAGACGTTCGTCTACGACGTCGTCTACCGCCCGCCGGGCACGCGGTACTTCGTCCTCGAAAGCCCGCACTTCGACGTCCTCTATGAGGACGGCGCGCTCGATGAGGCGCGGGAGACGGCGCGCCGGCTCGAACGCGCGCTTCCGGCAGTCGATTCGCTCGTCGGCGCGCGGCACACGCTCCACATGCCCGTCGTGCTCAACCGGTTCAACGACCGCGCCAACGGGTTCGTCTCGCCGTTGCCGTTCCGGCAGGAGATCGAGGCCGTGAGCATCAAGGGGAACCGGCTCTCGCCGCGCTTCCGGTCATGGATCGAGACCGTCGCGCCGCACGAGCTCGTCCACGCCGTGCACGCCGACTACCGGAACGGCTTCGGGGTGGTGGGGCTGACGCGGTGGTTCGCGCCGGACCTGGCGCGCTCGCTCAACCTCACCATCCCGGCGGGGATTGCGGAGGGGGCGGCGGTCCTCTTCGAGAGCAGCCTCGAACCCGGCGCCGGACGGCTGAACCATTCGCTCTTCACGATGGAGTTCCGCGCCGCCATGCTCTCCCATCGCCCGTGGAGCCTCACGCAGATGCTCGAACGGCCCGACCACACGCGCCCGTTCGACCGCTTCTATAACGGCGGGGGCCACCTCTTCCAATGGCTCCGCGAGCATGGGCCGCAGGATTTCTTCCGTCGCGCGACGAACTTCCACAACCGCTTTCCTTTCCTCGGCTACGGGGTCGATCTCTGGTATGGGCTGAAGCAAAGGCCGGGCAAGGTCTGGCGCGCGTTTCGGGACGACGTGCGGGCGCGTGAGCGGCGGCGCATCGAGGCGCTCGGGACGCTCACCGAGCCGACGCTCGTCGAGGGCGCGCGGGGGCTCGTGCACCGCCGCCCCCGATGGCTCGACGCGCATACGCTCGCGGCGTTCGTCCACGGGTACAACGTGACGCCGGGCCTCTACCGCCTCGACGCGGAGACGGGCGCGCGCGCGCTCCTCAGCGCCGAGAAGCTCACCGAGGATCAGTACTTCAGCCTCACGCCCGATACCTCGGCGATCCTCTTCGCCCGGTACGTCGAGGATCCGTTCGTCGCCCGGAAGCAGATCGCCGAGCTTTTCCGTCTCGACCTTGCCACGGGCCGCGTCGAGCGGCTGACGAAGAACGCCCGTGCTCTCGCGCCGGCGCCCGCCCCGGACGGCGGCGTGTGGGCCCTGCGGAACGAAGGGCAGTACAACCGGTGGGTCCGCCTGCGCTCCGACGGCGCGCTCGAACCGCTCACCCCGAAAGCCCGAAGCCGCTTCGCAAGCCTCGAACCCTCGCCCGATGGAACGACGGTCGCCGTGGTGCTCAACGTGCGGGGGCGGCAGGGCCTCTTCCGCGCCACGCTCGACGGCGGCGCGCCCGTGCTTCGCCCATGGGTCGGCTTCGAGGACGGCTCGGTCTTCGACGCCTCGTGGAGCCGCGACGGGCGGTACGTCCTCTTCACCGCCGACCCCGGCGGCATCGCCAACGTGTATGCCCTCGACGTGCGCGAGGACCGGGTGCTCCGCCTCACGAACGTGCCCTTCGGGGCGCTCGAACCGGCGCTCTCGCCCGACGGGAAGACGCTCGCGTTCGTGAACTATGCCCACGAGCGGTATGACCTCGTGCGGATCCCCTTCGATCCCGAGGCGGCGCGCGTCGTGCCCCGGGAGCGGACCCGCGCCTTCGAGGCGATCCCGTGGGAGACGTGGCTCCGCGCCGCCCCGCCTCCGACGATGCCCGCCGCCGAGGCCCGTCCGTACCGCACCCTCCGCTACCTCCGGCCCCGTATGCTCTATCCCACGTTCCGGTACGAGGATCGGACCCGCGGGCCGAACGACACGAAGCTCGGCTTAGGCATCGGCCTCGGCGTGCAGGGCGCCGACCCGCTCCAGCGATGGGCCTTCTCCGCCGAAGGATTCCGGCAAAAGGGGCGTCTGTGGGGCGAGGGGATCGTGCGGACGAGCCTCTCCGTTCTTCGCCCGAGCCTGCGTCTCTTCCGGACGCCGACGACCGTGCTCGCCCGTCTCGTCGACCGGCAGGGCAATACGGTGGAGACGGTGCGCGTGGGGCGCGAAGAACGGGGCGTCGAGGCCGGCGTGTACGTGCCGGTGACGCTCGGGTCGAACGTCCACCGCACGAGCGCCGCCGTCGCGGTGCGCGGCTCGTACCGGCAGGAACGGCTCTTCGACCGGGACGGCAAGGCGCTCACGCCTTTTACCGGGCGATACACGCTCAGCCCGAGGGCGGCGCTTGGCTATCGCCTCCAGGCCAACCCCCGCGACCTCGTGCCGAACACCGGCCTCGTCGTCAGCGCCGCCTCCGAGATCGACCTCTCGGCGGATCGCGCCGCGCCGCGACGGGCGCTGCTCGGGCAAGCCAACCTCTACCTGCCGCTCCTCAAATCCCACAACGTCGGGCTCCGGCTCAACGCCGGGCTCCTGACCCAGAACCAGGGCTCGATCTATAACCTCGACCGCTTCATGCCGCGCGGCCACGAGGACGTTTTCCTCGGAGCAGGGACGTTCGCCCGATACGGCTTCGAGATCACCCGGCCGCTCTGGTTCATCGACAACGGTTTTTTCCTGCTGCCGGTCTATTTCCGCGCCCTCTTCGCCTTTGGCTTTGCCGAAACGCTTCATCCGGTCGAACGCTTCTCGGACCGGGTCTCGTCGGCCGGGGTGGGGCTGGGACTGCGCATACGCTTCTTTTATCTCTTCAACCTGGAATTGCGAGCGGCGGCCTCCTATCGCATCGAGGCGGGGACGTGGGACGTGGTGTACCGCTAAAAAAGACGAAGGCCCGGCTCCCCACCTGGCCGGACCTTCGTATCGAGGAAATACCCTGGAGATGTATCGGGTATGATGTGTGGCTCAATAATACGCCGACCTCGCACTCCCCGCGAAGGCGAAAAAGATCATTCCGAGGGTTCGGGAAAACTATTTCCGAATGGGTTGATATTCCTATGAAGAACCCTCGAACGAAGCTTAAAATATCTTTCGAAGTCCCTGAAAGCGGTGAACCTACGCCCCGCTGTTCTGTACAACGGCCAGGGGGTTGGAAGGGCCAAAGGAACGGAGCGGAACTATGGAACTGATGCGATGTGAGACGTGCGCCTCCGAAAGCATGGCGCCGGTGGAGGTGATGGTGCAGGATGAGAATGCGACCCCGATTGCCGACGAGCAGGAGTCGTATTTCTACACCTGCCACGTCTGTGGCGATAACCGGCTCTCCATCAAGGAGAAACAGGAAGACGGGGAGAGCCGGATCACGGTCATCTATCAGATGGGCATGACCCCGATGCTCAAGCGCGTGGGCCGTATGGAACCGTCTTTCACGCCCGCGGAAGAGCACGTCGGACACTGGACGTATTTCATGGATGAAGACGAAATAAGCGAAGAGCTGTGGCGGGAGAAACTCATCGCCCGCCGACGCATCCTGAAGTCGATCTGCACGAACTGAGACGGTCGGCTCTTTTTTATTCGATGACCCCGTGCCGGGGGAGAGAAGGACGCCTTCGGGGGTCCTTTTTTTACGGGGGCAAACCCATTGATTTCCGAGAGATGAGTCCGTAATTTGCAGTGTTAAAAAAACAACACTATGGCGCAACTCTCTGACGTTTCGCGCCGTAGGCTTCTTCCGTGGATGGAGGATCAAACAATGAAGGACCAACCGCATGCGCAGCTCAGTCGCCGGGAGCGGCAGATCATGGACATCATCTACCGGGTCGGACCGGCGACGGCCGCCGAAGTCATGGAGAATCTGCCTGATCCGCCCAGCTATTCCGCGGTCCGTGCGCTGCTTCGCATTCTGGAGGAGAAAGGGCATCTCCGGCATCGAAAAGAGGGGCCGCGCTACGTATACCTCCCCACGGTGTCACGGGAGCGCGCCAAACGGTCGGCGTTGAAACACGTGTTGTCCACTTTTTTCGAGGGTTCCGTCACGCAGGCTATGGCGGCGTTGATCGACCTGAGCGAGGATGACTTGTCGGAAGACGATCTCGAGCGCATTGCGAATCTCATCCGTCAGGCCAAAGAAGAGGGACGTTGATCATGCTCGAGGGGATCTCGGCTTTGTTCGAACCCGGAGCGGTGGTGCGCCTGCTGCTCGATCTCACGCTTAAAGGGGTGGTGGTGTTGGCGCTGGCGGGTCTTCTCGCGGTGCTTTTCCGGCGCGCCTCGGCGGCGGTTCGGCACTGGATCTGGTTCGTGGCCCTGGGCAGTTTGCTGTGCCTGCCGGCGCTCACGCTCATGCTGCCGTCGTGGCGCGTCTCCCTTTTTCCACCGCCGTCGTTTGTGCAAAGCGTTTCGCCCTCTTCTTCGTCTCCGGCCGCTGCTCCTTCGCCCGTCGCCCTTCCGTCGTTTGCTTCGCCGTCGTCGTCTCCGGCCCCGCCGTCGCCTCCCGCCGTCCTTCCGGCGGAGCGTTCGGCGGAGGCTTCGTCGCCGGCGGCACGCCCCGATCGGCCCGCGCGCGTAGCGAAGAAGGAGGCGGTCCTCGCGTCGCCGTCCGCCGAGGAGGTCGGCGACGGCGTCCTCGT
>JALSSK010000093.1 GCA_026984335.1 Rhodothermales bacterium | reverse complement strand
GGAAAGCCGTGATCAGAACGACGACCGAGAGGTTGAGCGTGCCGGCCACCGCACCGAAGCGGAGGAGTTTGCGGAGTCTGGCCGTCACCGGGGCGCCCGTGGCTGCGCTGGAAGACAAGAAGATGCGGGTGTCTTCGACGAGGCGGCTCGCATGCGGAAGCAGCGGGATCGCCAGCGCGACGGCGACCGCCACGCTTCCGGCCAGGAAAGCGGCGGAAAGGGTCAGGGCCCGGCGCCGCCCGTGTTTCGTGCCGGGGCCTTCCCGGAGGAGATGGACCAGTTCGAGGAGGATGAGCGGGTAGAGGAACACCGCAGACTGCCAGGTCATGGCGGCGGCGGCGGCGAGCGCCCCGGCGAGGGCGGCATACCTGCGGGCTTGCGCGGGAGCCGCCCGTGCGCGGCGGAGCATCCAGCACGAGGCCAGCGCCGCCGCGATGGCCCACCCGTCTACGCGCCCGCCCTTGTAGCTTTTGACGAAGAGCGGATCGAGGAAAAAGGCCAGGCTCAGCGCGCCGGCCGGCCACGGGCTCGTCCCCCGCGCAAGCAGCCAGCCGAGCATCGTCGTCGCGGCGAGCATCGCGCCGAAGAGGGCGGCCAGCCGCACGGCGCGCGGCGTTTCTCCGGCAGCGCGGTAGAGCAGCTCGTGCGCCAGCGGTCCCGCGTACGACCACGCTCGCACGGGCCGCCCCGTCTGCGGCGACCACTTCGTCGACCACTCGCTCTCCGGTTCGAGGGTGAGCCGCCCAAAGTCCACCTGCTGCACTTCGTCCTGCCAGTAGATGGGCGAGATGTCCAGCGTCAACACGTGCACGAGGGCGGCGGCGGCGAGCGCAGCGGCCCACGTGCGCCGGAGCATCCGCCGGGATGGAGGAGGCGAGCCGGGTATGACGGGGGCGAGGAAGGGCATGGGCGGGGGGAAGGTCAGGTTTACGCGCGGGTTTCGGGAGGCCGAGACCCGGCAGGGGCCTCATCCGGGTCGACCATGGGCGGCCGGTCCGACGGCTCCGAAGCGAGGACGGCGGCTTCCACGTAGAGCGGTCGCCGCTTCACCTCCTCGTAGATCCGCGCCAGGTACGTGCCGAGGATGCCCAGGCTCAGCATGAGCAGGCTTCCGATGATCTCCAGCAAGAGGATAACCGTCGTGAACCCCTCCACCGCCTCGCCCATCCACCATTGGGCAAACACCTTCGTCCCGAGGATCAGCGAGAAGAGGAGAAAGAGCACGCCCGCGAGGGTGATCAGTTGGAGCGGGAGCGTCGAGAAGGCGGTGATGGATCGGGTGAAGAGCCCGGCGAGCTTGACGAGGGTCCACTTCGAGCGGCCGTGTGCGCGTTCGGGGACCTCGAACGACACCTGCGCCCGCTCGAAGCCCATCCAGGCCACGATGCCGCGAAAAAACAGATTGCGTTCTTCGAGGTGGAGGAGCAGGTCCACGGCGCGGCGGTCGAGGAGCTTGAAGTCGGTGGCGCGGTCGAGGTCGAAGCCGGAGAGTCGGTTCATGAGCGTGTAGAAGAGGCGCGCGCCCAGCCGGTTCAGGAGCGGCTCCCGGCTCCGGTGCGTTTTTACCGCCTCCACCACGTCCACGCGCGCTTCCCGCCAGATCCGGTACATTTCCGGGATCAGTCCGGGCGGGTGCTGGAGGTCGGCGTCCATGACGAGCACGGCGTCGCCGCTCGCGTGCCGGAGACCGGCCCAGATGGAGGCTTCTTTGCCGAAATTTCGGCTGAAACGCACCGCGCGGAGCCGCGGATACGTCGCGCAGGCGTTTTCGAGGAACGACCACGTGTCGTCCGTCGAGCCGTCGTCGATCACGATGAGTTCGTGCGGGATCGCGGCCTTGCGGAGGACGCCGGCGACGACGTCGAGCGTCTCGATCACCCCCGACCCTTCACAATAGGAGGGGATCACGACCGAGAGCAGGGGGGTTGCGGGAAGACGCATCGGTTTGCTGATGGGGGAAACGTTGCGGGCAATCTACGAAAAAAACGGACCGGCGGGCGCGCCGTCGTCGGGGCGAGAGTTCTCTCGCAAAGTTTCACGAAGGGGCGTTGATCGGCGGAGGAGAACTTTCTAACTTTCCCGTCTGTATGTACCCGTCTTCATCTCTCCTGTCCACGGCTTCTGATGCGGCGATTGCGCTCGAAATGGGGAACGCGCTGGCTGACGCTCGTGATCGGCGTCAGCACGTTCACGTCGTTCGTCGCGCCGCTGGCGACGTCGGCGCAGCCTTCCGTCCTGCCTTTCGCCGACTGGCTCCGGAGCCAGTTGCGCGAGCCGGCGGGCGCAGACTTCGAGGAAGCGCTGGCGGCCGTGGAAGACCGCGCCCCCGGGACGTTTCACGAGTACCTGTCGGTCTTCTTCGAAGCGTATGCGGGGCGCCACTCCGGCGAGGCGCTTGCGAAGGCCTTCACCGGGCAGTCGCTCTCGCCCGAGGCGCTTCTGTTCTTGCTCCAGTGCCGGTATCACCGGGTGGTCGGCGAGGCCGTATTGCCTCCCACGGCCCTCTCGGCGATGGTTGCGCCGCAGATGAAAACCCCGGAGCACAATCCTGCCGCGTTCGCCGGGCAGGCCGAGGCCCTGCTCCGCACGGCGGCCCTGTCGCGCGTTGCTCCGACAAAGCATGCGGAAGCCTTCGCCCACGCGTTGCGCCGGATCGTGACGGCGCAGCCGCTCGGGCCCTAGCCCCTCCCCGCCGGTTCACCGGCTGATCCCCTTCCGCGCATCCACGTCCCGGGACGTACGTTTCCCGGCGTGGACGGCCCCCCAGCTCTCGCGGCCTTTCCCTGTCCGGAAAGCGCCCGGCCATCCGGGCCGAAGCGCGCCTCTTTCCCGCGTCTCCCGTATCGGCGGCGTGTTAAGCTTTCGATCCCAACCATTCTCAAAGTGAACCATGCAAGGTAACGGACTTAAGATCGGCATCACCGTTTTCTTCCTGGTGCTCTCCGGCTACTACCTCTATCCTTCCGTCAAGAGCTACTACATCAACAAGAAGCTCGATTCGATGACGGAAGAGGAGCGGTCGGCCTATCTGGAGGAGCATTTCAGTGACATTCGTGAAACGAAGGAAAAAGCCCTCAAACTCGGGCTCGACCTGCTCGGCGGCATGCACGTGACGTTGGAGGTGCGCGTCGAAGAGCTGATCCGCGCGCTCGCCACCGATACGGATCAGACCTTCGAAGAGGTGCTGGCCGCCGCCCGGCAGCGCGCCGCCACCGGCGACATCTCGATCATTGACGCCTTCGTGGAGGAGTTCGAGAAGCGCGATCCCGACGTGCGGCTGTCGCGGTATTTCCGGAACGACGAAGCAGGGATCACGCGGCGTTCGAGCAACGCCGAAATCGCGCAGTACCTCCGCCAGCAGGCCGACGAGGCCGTCAACCGGGCCATCGAGATCATCAGGGACCGGGTGGACCGCTACGGCGTCACCGAGCCGTCGATCCAGAAGCAGGGGACGCGGCGCATCGTCGTGGAGATGCCGGGCATCGACGACCCGGAGCGCATCCGAGGCCTGCTCAAGGGGACGGCGCGCCTGGAGTTTCACCTGATGGCGGACCCGGCGGAGTTGCAGCGGTCCCTTCAGCGCATCATCGAGTACTACGAGACCGGCCTGGACTCGAGCCTCGTCGATACGAGCGCCGTGGCCGAGGCCGACTCGAGCTTCGACCCGAACGCGCTCATCGACGAGGAGCAGCAGGGCACGGGCAACCGCCTGCTCGAAGTGATGACGCCGGTCGGGCAGGGCGCCGTCTTCGGAAGCGTGCTCGAACAGGACACGTCGAAGGTGAACCGGCTGCTCTCCGACCCGAAGGTGCGCGAGATGCTTCCGCCCGACATTGAACTGATGTATACGGCTTCGCCGCAAGGGTTCACCCCGGAAGGGCACGAGATCTATTATCTGCTCGGCGTGCGCAAGGAGGTCGAACTCGACGGCAGCGTCATCACCGACGCGCGGGTGGACTTCGACCAGTTCACGAACCAGCCGGAGGTCTCGATGACGATGAACTCCGAGGGCGCCCGCACCTGGTCGCGCCTGACGGGGGCCAACGTCGGAAAACAGGTCGCCATCGTGCTCGACGGCGTGGTGTACTCCTACCCGGTGATCAACGAGCGCATCCCGAGCGGGCGCACGAGCATCACCGGGCTGGCTTCCCGGGAAGAGGCGCAGGACATCGTGACGGTGCTCAAGTCGGGCGCCCTTCCGGCGCCGGTGGACATCGTCGAGGAGCGCACGGTCGGGCCGAGCCTCGGACGGGCCTCGATCCGCGCCGGCTTCAACTCGGTCATGATCGGCTTGCTGGCCGTGGCGCTGTTCATGATCTTCTACTACCGCACCGCCGGCGTCGTGGCAGACCTCGCGCTGATCCTCAACATCATCTTCATCCTCGGCATCCTCGCCGGTTTCCGCGCCACGCTGACGCTGCCGGGCATCGCGGGCATCGTGCTGACCATCGGCATGGCCGTCGACGCCAACGTGCTCATCTTCGAGCGAATACGGGAGGAACAGACGACGGGCAAGACCCTCAAGGCCGCCATCGAAGGCGGGTACGGCAAGGCGCTCAGCGCCATCTTCGACGCCAACATTACGACGTTCTTCGTGGGCGTCATCCTGTACTCGTTCGGCGTCGGGCCGATCCAGGGCTTTGCCGTCACGCTGATGGCCGGCATCCTGTCCTCGATGTTCACCGCGATCGTCTTCACGCGCATCATCTTCGACTACCTCGTGCTCGAGCGCCGGAAGGTAGTGAGCTTCGGATAAAACGCGCGCGCCGGACTCCGGAACGTGAAAGACGTTGAATACGCCGCTTCTTCGGCGACAAGCATAGAGAGAAACGACCATGCGAATTTTTGAGAACACCAATATCGACTTCATCCGGAACCGGGTGAAGGCCTATTTCTTCTCCGGCGTGCTGATCCTGCTCAGCCTTGCCTCGCTCGTGATCCACGGCCTCGAACTCGGCATCGATTTCAAGGGCGGGATGGAGTTCGTCGTAGACACCGATGCGCCCCTGGCGACGACGGAGGTCCGTTCCGTGCTGACGGACGTGCTCGGACGGGCGCCGGAGGTGAAGGCGTTCGGAGACAACGCCTTGCTCATCCGCACGCTCGCCGAAGGGGACATCAACCAGCGGCAGAACGAGATCGTCAACGGCATCCGGACGGCGTTTCCCGAGGCAAACCCCCGGGTCGTCAAAACGGACATCGTGGGGCCGCGCTTTGCCGAGGATCTGAAGCGCGGCGCCATCTACTCCGTCTTCGGATCGCTGCTCGTCATCTTCGTCTACATCCTGATTCGCTTCGAATGGCGCTTCGGCGTCGGGGCGGTGGTCGCCCTGTTCCACGACGTGACGATCACGCTGGGGGCTTTCGCGCTCCTGCACGGGATCCTGCCGTTCTCGCTCCAGGTCGATCAGACGATCATCGCCGCCTTCCTGACCATCGTCGGCTATTCGCTCAACGATACGGTGGTGATCTTCGACCGCATCCGCGAGTACACGAATCTGTTCAAGACGGAAACGTACGAGAACGTGGTCAACCGGTCGATCAACAACACGCTCAGCCGCACGATCATCACTTCGGGGACGACCTTGCTCGTGGTTATAACGCTCTTTATATTCGGGGGCGAAGTGTTGCGCGGTTTTGCGTTTGCCCTGATCGTCGGGATACTCATCGGCACGTATTCGTCGATCTTCGTGGCTTCACCGATCGTGGTTGAGTTGAGAGCACGGATGCCCCAAAAACGCCGGAAATAGCAGCGCCGGAGCCCTCCGGCCACGGAGCCGGGGGCCAAGGCGGTGACGGCTGCCCGTGGATTCCGAGTCCTATTTACACCTATCCCCTCATTCAAGTCCGGAGGACAGATGAACTTCAACGTGGACGAGCGATACAACGCCGTCGTGATCACACTGAAAGGCAACGTCATGGGTGGTCCCGACGGCGCCAAGCTGCATGAGACGTTGCACGAGCTCAAGAAAAAGGGCAAAACCAACGTGGTCGTGGACCTCTCGAAGGTCAAGTTCATGAACTCGAGCGGCCTGGGCATGCTCATCAGCGCGCTGACGACGATGCGCAATGCCGGCGGCGACCTGCGCCTGGCCAATGTGGCCGACCGCATCCAGTCGCTGCTCGTGATTACGAAGCTGATCACCGTGTTCAAACACTATGATTCGGTGGATGAAGCGGTCGCGAGCTTCGAGGAGGAAGCATAAACCCTTCGGGGGGCGCGGTCGTTCGGATCCGTCGTTGCGGCGCAGGCGTCGCGGGCGGGCTCACGGGCCTAGCCTCCTGCCGTGAAAACAACCGTGAAGGCGGCGGGGAAAGCCTCGCCGCCTTCTCTTGTGCCGTGCCCGTCGCCTCGCCCGTACTCGGCAGCGCGGGCCTCGCGCGGGAGATCATTAACGTTCCGGAGAAGCATCATGCCGGTTACAATCGTCATCGGAAGCCAGTGGGGCGATGAGGGCAAAGGCAAGATCGTCGACCTGCTGGGCGATCAGGCGGACATCGTGGCGCGGTATCAGGGGGGCGCCAATGCGGGGCACACCATCTGCTGGGGCGACCAGACGTTCGTGCTCCATCTCGTGCCCAGCGGCATCTTTCACGAGGGCGTCACGTGCGTGATCGGCAACGGCGTGGTGATCGATCCGGCGGCGGTGCTCGAAGAGATCCGGATGATCCGAGAGCTCGGCTACGAGGTGGAGGGGAGGCTCCTGATCTCGCACAACGCCCACCTCATCATGCCGTATCACAAACAGGTGGAGGCGGCCCGGGAACGCGCCCGCGACGCCGGGGCCATCGGCACCACCGGACGCGGCATCGGACCGGCATACGTGGACAAGTTTGCCCGCACCGGCATCCGCGTGGTGGACCTCCTCGACCGGGAGACGCTTCGCAAGAAGCTCAAGCGCTCCATCGAGGAGAAGAACGTGATCCTCCGGAACATCTACGGTGAGGCGGGGCTCGACGTGGAGGCCATCATCGAGGAGTACGTCGCCTTCGATCAGCTCATCGACCCGTATGTGACCGACACGACGCAGTATCTCTGCCGGGCGCTCCGGGAGGGCAAGCGCGTGCTGGCCGAGGGCGCGCAGGGAGCGCTGCTCGACGTCGACTTCGGCACGTACCCCTTCGTCACCTCCAGCCACCCGACCGCCGGCGGTTGTTGCACCGGCCTCGGGGTGCCGCCGACGGCCGTCGAACGGAGCATCGGCATCGTCAAGGCCTATTGCACCCGCGTGGGCAACGGACCTTTCCCGACGGAACTCCTCGACGAGGACGGCGAGCGACTCCGGCGCCTCGGCCACGAGTTCGGCGCGACGACGGGCCGCCCCCGCCGCTGCGGATGGCTCGACCTGGTCGCCCTCCGCTATACCACCATGGTCAACGGCTTTACCGACTACGCCATCACCAAGCTCGACGTGCTGACCGGCTTCGAGACGATCAAGGTGTGCACCCGCTATCGGTATGACGGCAAGGAGACGACCCGCTTCCCGAGCGAGGTGCAGACCCTCGAAAAGGTGGAGCCGATCTATGAGACGTTGCCGGGATGGTCGGAGGATCTTACGGGCGTGAGGCGCTTCGAAGACCTGCCCGCCGCCGCACGGGACTACCTTCGCTTCATCACCGAGCGGACGGGTGTCGCCGTACGCATGATCTCCACCGGCCCCCGGCGTGATCAAACGATCGTTCGGCCCTGACGGAAGCGCCCGGTGAGGGCGGCGGCTGAACCCGGGCGCGGCTTCGCCGTTGTATCGGGCGCGCAGGCGTCCGTCTCGTCCGTCGCGTCCGTCGTATCCCCATCATCCGTGTTCCGAAGATGCGCGCCTACCGCGTTTCCGTCAACCTGAAGCTCGGGCTGATCGTCTTTGCGGTGTTGATCGCCGTGGCCTCGCTCGTCTATACGAACCGGCTCGTGAAGCGGCTGGGCGAACGCGAACAGTCGATCATGCAGCTCTGGGGGAAGGCGTATGAGCAGCTCTCGAAGGCGGCTCAGCCGCAGGCCCTCAACCCGTATCTGCCCGAACTCCGGGAACTCGACCAACTGCTCCGTGAATGGGAAGAGGGCGCCGGGGCGCGCGCGCTCCCGCCGGAGCGGCTGGAGGCGTACCGCAAGGCGCTGCTCTGGGCGCAGGGCATGCCCGAGGCGAGCGAACTCAGCTTCATCACGGACGCCATCCTGGTCCCGAACACGTTCGACATCCCCGCCATCGTCGTCGACGCCGACACGAAGCGCGTGGTCAACTGGCGCAACATCGACGGCGTGCCGGACGCTTTCGCGGGGCTCTCGCCGGAGGATTCCCTCCGGGTGGTGGAGACGCTCGAAAGGCGGCTGAAGGATATGGCGAAGGCGTTCGACCCCATCCCCATCGAGATCGATTACGGGGATCAGCAACTGAACCAGCTCCTCTATTTCGACGAGTCGAACCTCGTCAAACAGCTCCGCATCTTCCCGTACGTCCAGCTGATCTTCGTCGGGCTGTTCATCCTCGTCGGATATCTCGGCTTTTCTTACGTGCGCCGAAACGAGCAGAGCAGCCTGTGGGCGGGCATGGCCAAAGAGGCCGCCCATCAACTCGGCACGCCGATCTCCAGCCTGATGGGGTGGCTCGAAGTGCTCCGCATTCCGGATCTGCCGCCCGGGCAGGCGGAGGCCGCCCTCAACGAGATCGAGCACGACATCGACCGCCTGCATCGCGTCGCCAATCGCTTTTCGGACATCGGTTCCCTTCCGAAGCTGGAGCCGATGTCGCCCGCCGTGGTCATCGCCCGCACCGCCGACTACATCCGCCGCCGGATGCCGCAAAAGGGCGTCACGCTCGAGGTGGAGGCGCCGCCCGAGCTCCGCTCGCCGCTCAACGCCGAGCTGTTCGAGTGGGTCATTGAGAACCTTCTGAAAAATGCGCTCGACGCCATCGAGACGGAAGAGGGGCGGATCGAGGTGAAGGCGTGGGGGGAACACGGGAAGGTGGTCATAGAAGTGAAGGACACCGGAAAGGGCATCGACCGGCGAAACTGGAAAAACGTCTTTCGTCCCGGCTACAGCACGAAACGGCGGGGCTGGGGGCTCGGGTTGAGCCTGGCCAAACGCATCGTCGAGGATTACCACGGCGGCACGCTCACGCTTGCGCAGTCGCGCCCTGGTCAGGGAAGCACGTTCCGGATCGAGCTTCCGTCGGCCTGAGGCGGGCGCGAGCTCAGGAGGGGAAGTGGATGCGGCTTCGGAGGAGGTCGGCGTCGCCGGAGGTGACGGCCACGAAGATGTCGTCCCGGTTGCGCCACACGAGCACCTTCCGTTCGCCGAGGTCGTGGAGATCGAAACGGTCGTCGCTCTCGATCTGCAGGAGGATGTCGCGTTCGAGTTGCACGCGTCCCCGGTTCCGTTCGAGGAAGGCGTAACTGTACGTGAAGACGGTGATCCGTTCGCCGGTGGCGGGGTCTTCGAAGAGGAGCACCGGCACCTCGGCGCCCGGGATGATCGCGCCGGAGCCGACGCCGAGGAAAAGGACCTGATCGATGTTCGGGATGGTGATGCGCCGCCCCAGGCGGTCGCGCACGTACCGTTCGGCCTGTTCGGGACTGGCGGTCCGGAACGAGGGGCGGACCTCGTCGGCGTGGCGGGCGGAGAGGGTGATGATGTTGAAGTCGGTCTCCGGCTCGGGAATGAGCGCCGTGACGCCGTACCCGACCAGGCCGGTGAAGACGATGATGGCGAGCCCGGTGAGGAACCCGCGCAGCGGGCGGCGGCGCGGGCGGCGCGGCCCCGACCCGCCCCGCGCGACGGGGGCGGCATCGCGCGTAGACGCTTCGGAGGGGGCGGCGTCCGGTTCGAGCGCGGCGGCCACGGCGGGGGGGAGCGTCGGCGGCAGAGGCGCAAGCTCGGCGGCGATCATGCGCTGAAGCGCGGCGGGCATCCACTCCGACGGCTCTTCGGGAAGCAGGTACAGCAGGCGGCGCTCGGCGCTCGAGACGGGGTTGCGGAGGATCCGCGAGAGGGTGCGGCGCGCCTCCTCGAGCCGGGCGCACGCCGTCACGGCGTCGAGACCGACGACCACGCTCGCCTCCACGCACGAGAGGTTCTCGACGTCGCACAGCGTCAGCAGCAGCCGGTGCTCGTGGGGGAGCGTAGCAAAAGCGACCGGGAGCGCGCGGTCCACGTATTGCCGACACAGCCGGAGGCGCACCTCACGAAGCGCCGAGGCTCCGCCCGCCTCCGCTTCGACCTCGGAGCCGTCCTCCCCCGCCCGCTCCCGGCAGCATTCCTGCATCAACTGAAAGAGCCAGGCTTTCTCGTCGGTCAGGAGCCGCTCCGACGGCGAGCGTTCCGCCGCCCGACGGTACGTCTCGAGCACGAGGTCGGCCGCTTGCCCGGGATCAGGCGTCAGGATCTGCGCGAACGTGTACAGGCTGTCCAGATGCCGGAGCAAGGGGGTGGGGGGGGATGCGGAAAGGTCGGGCATGGATCGGGCTCATACGTGTCGAAAGCGTCGCGGCGAACGTTCGGAACGGGCGTTTATAAAAACACGAGGTTCACCGGCGCGCCTTTTCGAATGCCGAGCAGTTCGGATGCGTTCCCGCCGTGGACGGCTATTTCGAGATAATCGTTGCTTCCGAAGAGCGCCACCGGCTCGCCGCGCGCCACTTCGGCATAGGTGCGATGGATGGTTCGGAGAATGGTGTTGCCCGCAAAAAGCTTGACGGGACGGCCCTTTCGGGCGGCTTCGAACGCCGCGCGGGGGATGTTGGTGATGCAGTTGCCGAAACGGTCGACGTGGACGACCCAGCCCTGCAGGCCGCGTCCGTCGACGATGGGGAGCGCCCAGTGGAGCGGCGTCAGCGCGTCGAGGGGACGACCGAGGTCGGCGAGGGGGCGGCCCGAGGCGAGGTGCGCCGCCGCCGGCGCGAAGATGTCCCGCCCGTGGAACGTGGCGCTCGGCTCGGGCGTGCGCCAGAACGCCGGGCGATCCAGCACGACGCCCTCGTCGGGAGGCTCGCCGTCGAAGAGGAGAGGGAACAGGCCGTTGTCCGGACCCACGAAGCGGTGCGCCCCTTTGCGCACGGCCACGGGCCGCCGCTCCGTCCCCACGCCCGGATCGACGACGACGAGGTGAACCGTTCCCGGAGGGAAAAGGAACGCGGCGTCCCGGAGCACGAAGGCGGCTTCCATCACGTCCTGCGGCGAGATCTCGTGCGTGACGTTGACCATGCGCGTCTCCGGCGCGATCCGGAGGATGACGGCTTTCATGGCGGCCACGTAGGCATCGCGCGTGCCGAAGTCGGTGGTCAGGGTGAGCAGAGGGGATGGAGAGGTGCTCATGCGTCGGGTGGGATGGGGCGCTGCGCTCACAGTGACGATCCGGGGGCGTCTTTCATACTTCGGCGGCGGGAGAAGATTCCCGCTTTCCCCGCTCCGGAAAAAAATAATAAGGCGCTTGCGCCCTTTCCGTCCACCCGACGGGAGCCCGGCAATAATTGAAACGCCTCGGAACAGCGATGCACGGCGTCCGTCATAAGCACCCTGTCTTTTGTCCGAGCGAAACCCGGCGTCGATGATGAGTGATCCGCGTGAGCAGCCTGCGCCTACACCGGGGCCCGCTGATCCGACCGAGCCGTCGCGCCGGTACCACGAGGCCATGGAACGCTTCGTCCTGTTCTGGGGCGAGATGGCTTCGAACTGGGGCATCAACCGCACGATGGCGCAGATCCACGCCCTGCTCTACGCCTGCGAAGGACCCCTCGACACCGACGAAATCATGGCGCGGCTCCGGATCAGCCGGGGAAACGCCAACATGAACCTTCACGCACTCATGAACTGGAACCTCGTGCGCAAGGTGCATCAGCCCGGTTCGAGAAAAGATTATTATACCGCCGAAAAAGACGTCTGGCAGATCACCGCGCAGATCATCAAAGAGCGCGAGCGGCGGGAAATCAAGCCCGTGAAACAGCAACTCCGGGAGTGCCGCGACATCCTCACCGGGGGGCAGGTGGAGCGCTCCTGCGCCGACCTCGATGCGCTCGAGGGACAACTCTGCCTTCGCATCGATAATCTGGTGCGCCTCATGGATGTGTTCGAGGGATTCTCTCTCGCGCTCTTGCCCTTCCTCGAAGAACGCAATGCGCCGATGATCAAGCAGTTCATTCAGTTTGCCGAGGAGTTCCACGGCGCCCCGTCGTCGCGCGAATAGGCGACTTGCCCGGCGTCTCTACGCCCGTACCGACCGCCCGGCCCGCCGTCAGGGGCGCGTTGCACTTCACGCCGAACAAGCTCCCCCGCGCCCAAAAATGCCGCTCCGGGGCGTTGTTTTCAAGCTTTTCTGCTCCGGCGAAAGAGGCTCCGACGGTTACAACTCCGGGAAATATGTTCCAATGTTGTGATTAGTCCCCTTTCCTTCCCAAACGTGTTTGGATGCTGCGTACTTCTTAATTAAGATCTTTGTGTCCTGATTGGGTCGGTTGAATCCGATCGTTTCGAAGCAGGCCTGATCGGGAGGTGAATGAGTCCGTTTCTTTTTTGGAAAAACGAACGTTGAGGACCCAATGATGAGCACACCAAGGGGATTCCTATGCGCAAAGGGCGCCGATACGCAGAGGCTTTTTCCCGGCCTGTTCCTCGCCCTGGCTTTGATGCTGACGACCGGAGTTGTATCGGGTTGCTATTCTTATCAATGGACGGCTTCGAAGGCGGAGCGTGGTCTGGCGGAGCCGCCGGCGCCGGTGGCGAAAATCTTCGAAGCCGCCCCGGGAGGGACGCTGGTCATGGCGCTCGAGGATCCCGGCCGGGACTATCGCTTCGATCCCGGCGAGAAAGACGCGGCGTACGCCGTCGACGAACAGCAGATGCGCTTCCGACGCGTGGAGATGCGCTTGCGCGACCGCATGCCGCCGGGGCAGGTGCTCGTGGACCTCTCCTTCATCGACGATGCCGGCACGAAGGTCGAAGCACGGACGGTCGATCTCATGCGCCTGGTTCCGCGCATCGACCTGCCCGGCGAGATGCAGAAGCCGGAACTCTTGCTCGAAGAATATGGGCGGTTCGGGGTCACGTTCCGCCGGGAGCACGACGAGTTTGCGATCGAACTGGCCGAGGATGCGAGCCCGGAGATGCGCGAGGCCGCCGGACGGGTCTACCGCCTCGGGGTGTTCAACAACTGCCTCGACCCGACCAAGTGGGAGATGACCCTTACCACGGAGGATTACGGCGATTTCGACGCGCGCCTGGAGAGCGACCTCTATCTGAACCAGAACCGGACGCTCTCGCACAGCTGGTTCTATCTCGACAAGGACCTCTACATGACCCTGATGCGCCTCAAGAACCCCGATCTCGAGATCGACCCCGCCCTCGCGCTGGACTACATGAAGCTCGCCGATCAGGTGGAAGACGCCGTGATCGACTTCGACCGCCTCCGCAAGGTCCACGGCAAGCTGGACACGCACGTGATCGAGATCGGGCATCAGACCGGAAGAAAGCTCGAACCGATCGTGGCGGAGCAGTATTACAAGTGGGACATCGGCCTCTTCGTCAACCGCGACCGCTTCGAGACCTATGCCGACCTGACGAAGGAGCCGGCGAAGGTGGCGCAGTTTGCCGATCGCGGGTTCTATCAGCCCGACCACCCGAAGGTCTTCAACTACTGGTGGACCGGGAAGATGGACCGGGTGTCCTTCTACCGGATCGATCAGCCGGATTCGGATTGCTATGTGGAAATCGTTCTGGATGGGGAGGAACTGCCGTTCAAGCTCACGCTGGGCAACGTGGACATGGCGATGCTCAACGAGCAACAGTTCCTCACGTTCGGCTTCGGGTTCAACTCCTATCCGAAGACGCGGCGGTACAACCCCGCGCAATCGACCATCGCCTATGATCCCGAACTGCGCCCGGACCGGATCAAGCCCTACCTCTTTCTGACCGACAAGGAGACGGGACGCTTCGTGAACAACATCAATTACGGCGTGGAGAAGGTCTACATCGGCTGGGAGTCCATCGATAAGAACGTGCTGGAGATCTACCTCCTGTCCTACGAGCGGATCACGCCGATCTGGATGGCGCGGGTGCAGATCAGCGACGCGATGGCCGACATGATTCGCGTGCGGCGCAACATGTACAATTATTGATGCCTTGCTCGTCGATAGAACGAAAAGAACAGCCCGTATAAAATCATGAAAGCATTGAAGAAGGTTTGCTTGCTCGTCCTGTTGTCCGCCGGAATGTTGCAGGTCCGTCCGGCGCCGGGGCAGGCGTTCAAGACCCGGCTCTACAAGCCCGATCACACGTTTTTCTACTACCAGTTGAACTTCCACAGCGGCTTTGACGCGGGCGCGCCCGGCGGGTACGGCCTTGCCACCCGGGGGCCGCGCACGCAGGTGAGCTTCGAGTGGTTCGTCAAGGATGAGCGGCGCATCCAACGGGGGTATACCCGGCTGCTCACGCCCAATGCGTGGAACGTCAAGTTCGCCCTGGAGATGATGCCGCAGGCGGGCGGGTTCCGCGACATGAAGGTCGGTTTCCGGCTGCTCGACACGTGGATCAACGTGAGCACGAAGTGGGACCGCACCTCGCTCCGGATCGGCCACAAGTCGTTGCCCTACGGCCACAACCCCCGCATCGACGGGACGATGAGCTTCTTGCCGAATCAGGCGGGCCTCGACCTTGGCTTTGGACGCGACACGGGCCTCTTTTTCAAGACCCCGCTCTCGGAGCGGCTCGACCTCGAGCTGGCGGCCACGGCGGGCGGCTTCCTGTCCGGCGCTCCCTTCTACGTGCAGTGGACCGGAGAAGGCGCGCGGTTCGACACGAAGCTGAACTATCGGGGAAGCTGGCTGGGGAGCGTGCGCGTGGGGACGCCCACCTTCAAAGACAACGAGTACGGGCTCTTTGCCGTGGCCGGAACGCTGCACAACTTCGACCGCCCGATGGTGCGCGTGGCCCGCATCGGCGGGGAATGGGTCGTCAAACGCAAGGAGATGTGGAAGATGGTGAACCAGGTGACCGTCGGCACGAACTATCTGTCGGAGTTCGGATCGTGGGGCGTCGTCAACGTGCTCAACAGCATGGAGATGTTTTACAACCGCAAGTTCCGGCTGGGCATGACGCACGCGCTCCACCTCGAAGGGGATCGGGGCAACACGGGCGTTCGTCCCTTCAAAGGGACGCTCTACGGCACGGTGTCGTACGTGCTGTACCGCGACGCGCGCTTCCGGATCAATCCCTACCTCGAATACAACGACAACACGGGCCAACGTGACGCCGGCGTGCTCTTTCAGGTGTGCGTCGGGTGCGGGCTCCGGAAATGACGCTCGGCCCGGGGACTTCCGGTTTCTACGGACGCTTGCGCTACGGGCGCTTTCCCGGGGCGCGCCGGAGCCTCGGACGTCTCGACCCTGACCCGAGATTCCCGCCTGCCTCGTCCGGACGTTTGGAAGACGGAATAAACCGAAAGACGCCGACCCCTGAAAAGGGACCGGCGTCTTTTTTAGTAGCGGGGGCGGGATTCGAACCCGCGACCTTCGGGTTATGAGCCCGATGAGCTACCAGCTGCTCCACCCCGCGGTGTCTTTGAAAGGAAAACGATGATAGGGCAATAAAGGATCCCTGTCAAGAGCCGCGCCGGCACGAGAGACTACTTTTCGCTAAATCATCAAATCTGCACGGGAAAGGAGCGGTCCGGAAGATGGGCGGCGGAAAACCCGGCCCGAAGAACGGGGGGAGCGAAACCGTGTATTCGCTGTAAAAACAATCGGATAATGAGAGGAGGCGTGTCCGAAGCGGGGCGTTTCTCCAGGCGTCAAGGGGCTCCCCGTGGCTTTTCTGTTAACTCCACGTCAATCGTCCGGAAGCCCTTCCGGACGGGAGGCAAGATTGCGTAACTTCGGTTCGTTCCCGCGAGACGATTGTTCCAACCAATACGCTTTGAATAGATGGCGACTCTGCATCCCTTTCGGGCGCTTCGCCCGGTTCCGGAAAAGGTCGAGGAAGTGGCGTGTGTGCCTTATGACGTGATCAACACGGAAGAGGCCCGTACGCTGGCGCGCGGCAAGCCGCTGAGCTTCCTCCACGTGATCCGCCCCGAGATCGACCTGCCGGAGGGCATCGACGAGCACGACGACGCGGTGTACGAAAAAGGGGCGGCGAACCTCCGCGCCTATGCCGCCGGTCCGTACGCCCTTCAGGAGGATCGCCCTGCGCTTTACGTCTATCGCCTCGTCATGGAGGGACGCGCGCAGACGGGCATCTTCGGGTGCGTGGCCGTGGCCGAGTATGACGACGACACGATCCTCAAGCACGAGAAGACCCGCCCGGACAAGGAAGACGACCGCACCCGCCACATCCTCACGCAACGCGCGCACGCCGAGCCGGTGATGCTCACGTTCCGCGACGAGGCGACCGTCGGGCGGATTCTTTCGGAGACGCAGGGGGGCGAGCCGCTCTACGACTTCACGGCGGAGGACGGGGTGCGCCACACGCTCTGGAAGGTCGCCGACGCCGAAGGACTCGCCGAGGCGTTCGGGCGCATCGAGAAGATGTACGTGGCCGACGGGCATCACCGGTGCAAGGCGGCCAGCCGCGCCGCCGAGACGCTCCGCCGTACGGAGGCGAGCCCGCCCCCCGAAGCCGAATACTTCCCGGCGGTGCTTTTCCCGATGGGGCAGATGCGCATCATGGCCTACAACCGGATCATCCGCAAGCTGCCGGTCGCTCCGGAGGCGTTCCTGGCGAGGCTCCGCGAGCGGTTCGACGTGACGAGCGGCGTGGCGGCGGAACCGGAGGAGAAGGGGACGGTGTGCGTCTACCTCGCCGGCGAATGGCATCGGATCATGCTTCCGCCCACGAAGCGGGGAACCGTGGCGGATGCCCTGGACGTCGGGCGGCTCACCGAGTATATTCTCGAACCCATGCTCGGCATCACCGACCCCCGCCGGGATCCGAACATCGACTTCGTCGGCGGCATCCGGGGCACGGCCGAACTCAAACGCCTCGTCGACGAAGGGAAGGCGGAGATGGCGATCTCGATGTTCCCCACGAGCATCGAGGAGCTCGTCGCCGTCTCGGATGCCGGGCTCCTGATGCCGCCGAAGTCGACCTGGTTCGAACCCAAATTACGGAGTGGATTGCTCGTTCACCTTTTCGAATGATCCCGCGGCCGGCGTAAGGGGTTCCCTTACCCGAGAAGCCGAAACCGCCCTACGCAGGTATGCGGAAGCCGCACGACAAACCGCCACACCGGCGGGCCCTTTCTTCGGGGCGTTGACCCGATCCGACCCGCCGTCGAATGACGAAACCGACCGAACGGAACCGATGAAAATCTTACTGGCCGACAAGCTTTCCCCCCGGGCGCTCGCCGCACTCGGCGAAGCCGGGCACGTCGTCGTCAACGAGCCGAGCCTCAAAGGGGAGACGCTCGTGGAGGCGCTTCGCGCCGAGCGGCCCGAGGCGCTCGTCGTGCGCTCGACGAAAGTGCCCGCCGAGGCGATGGACGCCGACCCGAAGCTCGAGCTCATCGTCCGCGCCGGGGCGGGGTACGACACCATCGACATCCAGGGCGCCTCCGAACGGGGCATCTTCGTCTCGAACTGTCCGGGCAAGAACGCCGCCGCCGTGGCGGAGCTGACCATGGGGCTGATCCTCGCGCTCGACCGCTCGATCCCCGACAACGTGATCGACGCCCGGGAGGGGCGGTGGAACAAGGCGAAATATTCGAAGGCGGCGGGCGTGAAAGGGCGGACGCTCGGCGTCATCGGCACGGGCAACATCGGGCGGGCCGTGATCCGGCGCGCGCAGAGCTTCGGCATGCACGTGATCGCGTGGAGCCGCTCGCTCACCGACGAGCGGGCGGCGGCGCTCGGCGTGACCCGCATGGAGCGCCCGCTCGACGTGGCCGCCCACGCCGACGTCGTGACGCTGCATGTGGCCGCCACGCCGGAGACCCGCGGGCTGGCCGACAAGGCGTTCTTCGAGGCGATGAAGCCGGGCGCGTTCTTCATCAACACGACGCGTAGCTCGGTGGTGGACGAAGAGGCGCTTCGCTGGGCGATGGACGAGGAGGGGGTCCGCGCCGCCCTCGACGTGATCTCGAACGAGCCGGCGTACAAGGAAGGGGAGTTTACCCATCCGCTGGCCTATCATCCGAACCTCTACCTCACGCACCACATCGGCGCGTCCACGCAGCAGGCGCAGGACGCCATCGCCGACGAGGCGGTGCGCGTGGTCAACACCTACGCCGAGACGGGCGAGGCGCCGAACTGCGTCAACCTCGCCGACCGGACGCCCGCCACGCATCAGCTCACGGTGCGGCACCGCGACAAGGTGGGCGTGCTTGCCGCCGTGCTCGACGAGATGCGCCAAGCCGGGTGGAACGTGCAGAAGATGCAAAACCTCGTCTTCGCCGGCGCGAAGGCCGCCTGCGCCTACATCTCTTTCGCCGGAGCGCCCAACGAGGAGACCGTCCACCGGATCGAGTCGCATCCGGACGTGCTCGCCGTCACGCTCATCGATCTTTGAGAAGCGCCCGCCCGGTCGCCTGCCCGGACGGGACCGATTTTACACGCGATCTTTTTCACTTCGGAGGGAATCATGATGCAAACGGTCGGAGCAAAGACGTTGCCGGGGGTTCGGACGCCCGGGCGACTGTACAACTTCTCGGCGGGGCCGGGCGCGTTGCCCGAGCCGGTGCTCCTCGAGATGAAAGAGGAACTGCCGGTTTACCGCGGCGCCGGGGCTTCGGTGCTCGAAATCAGCCACCGCTCGCCGGAATACACCGAAATTGCAGAGCAGACGCGGTCGCACTTGCGGAAGCTGCTCGGGCTCTCCGACGCGTGGCACATCCTCTTTCTTCAGAGCGGCGCCTCGCTCCAGTTTTACCAGGCCCCCCTCAATTTTCTGCCCGAAGGGGGGGCGG
The DNA here is from genome assembly GCA_026984335.1 of Rhodothermales bacterium. Taxonomy (GTDB): domain Bacteria; phylum Bacteroidota; class Rhodothermia; order Rhodothermales; family ISCAR-4553; genus JALSSK01. The sequence goes on along the minus strand of JALSSK010000093.1, from coordinate 188 downwards.
CGGACTACCTCGTCACGGGCGCGTGGTCGAAGAAGGCGCTGAAGGAAGCCCGGTTCGTCGGAAACGCGCGTGTGGCGGCTTCGAGCGAGGACCGGAACTTCTCGCACATCCCCGACCCGGCCACGTGGGACCTCGACCCGGAGGCGGCGTACGTGCATTTCACGTCGAACAACACCATCTTCGGCACG
>JALSSK010000092.1 GCA_026984335.1 Rhodothermales bacterium | reverse complement strand
CGGGGCGTGCCCCAGATCGAGGTCACGTTCGACATCGACGCGAACGGGATCCTGAGCGTTTCGGCCAAGGACAAGGCCACGGGCAAGGAGCAGACGATCCGGATCGAGGCGTCGAGCGGGTTGACGGAGGCCGAGATCGAGAAGATGCGCGCCGACGCCCGGGCGCACGCGGCCGAAGACAAGCAACGTCGTCGTCAGATCGAGGTGATGAACCAGGCCGACAGCCTGATCTATACCTCGGAGAAGAACCTCAAGGAGTACGGCGACAAGCTCCCGGCGGAGAAGCGGGCGAAGATCGAGGCCGCGCTCGAACGGCTGAAGGAAGCCCAAAAGGCGGAGAACGTCGATGAGGCGGAATCGGCCATGCAGCAGCTCAACGAGGCCTGGAGCGAGGCCGGCGAGGATCTCTACAAGGCCCAGCAGGGGGCCGCTCCGGAAGGAGAGGCTGCTCCGGCGGGTGGAGATGAGGTCAAAGACGTCGACTTCGAAGTCGTCGATGAGGGCGAGGCGCAATAAGCGCCCGAGAGCCCCGATTGCCCATACGGCGGTCGGGGCTCTTCCTTTTTACCCTTCTGTGCCGCATCAACTTCATTTCAAGAGCACGACCGTCATGACTCGATTCAAAAAACTGACCACCCCGGCCCTGATCGCAGCGGCTTTCCTGGCCGGCATCTTCTTCATCCTCCTGGGTTCCAATTTCTTCGGCCTGGGCGACCGCGTCGCGCCCGAGAGCGAGGCGAAGCATGCGACCGCGCTGGTCGCGGGCGACACCGAGATCCGAGAAGACCTCGATCTCGAAGACGCCTTCATCAAAGTAGCCGAACAGGTGAACCCCACCGTCGTCCAGATCATGATCGAGAAAGTGATCGAGGCGCCCGCCAATCCTTTCCCGGTCAACCCGTTCGAAGGCACGCCTTTCGAGGACTTCTTCGCCCCCTTTCGCGCGCCGCGCGGGCAGGGCGGCAACGGGCAGCCGCGCGAGTTCCATCAGCGCGGCCTCGGCTCCGGCGTCCTCCTCCGGAACGACGGCTACATCGTGACGAACAACCACGTGGTGACGGACGCCGACGAGGTGAAGGTGCGCCTTTCCAACGGCGACGTCTACGACGCCGAGGTCGTAGGTACGGACACGTTCACCGACCTGGCCGTCATCCACATCGACGCGAACGCATTGCCCGCGATCTCCCTCGGCGACTCGGACGAGCTGCGCGTGGGCCAGTGGGTGATGGCCTTCGGCTCGCCGCTGTCCGAGGAGCTTCAGAACACCGTCACCGCAGGCATCATCAGCGCGGTGGGTCGGTACTCGAGCACGGGCGAGAGCGTGCAGAACTACATCCAGACCGACGCGGCCATCAACCCCGGCAACTCGGGCGGCCCGCTCGTCGATCTGCACGGACGCCTCGTCGGCATCAACACGGCGATCTATTCGCAGACGGGCGGCTACCAGGGCATCGGCTTCGCCGTCCCGGTCAACACGGTGCATGACATCGCCGAACAGTTGATCGCGCACGGCAAGGTGCGCCGGGCGCGGCTGGGCGTGCAATACACGGCGGCGAGCCCGGCCCTCATCGAGGCGCTCGACCTGCCGCGCGGCGCGGCGCAGGTGATGAGCGTCGTCGAAGGCTCGGCAGCCGACAAGGCGGGCATCAAGGAAGGAGACGTCATCACCGCCGTCGACGGCAAACCCCTGACGAATTCGCTCGAACTCTCCACCCTCATCGCCGCCATGAAGCCGGGACAGAAGGTCGAGATCACGCTCAACCGGGCGGGAGAGGAGAAAACCGTCACCGTCACGCTCGGCGCAAGTGAAGAGGAAACCGCCGAAGCCGCTTCCGCTGCGAAGCCGTCCACACGCGGCGACATCGAAAAGCAGCTGGGCTTCAGCTATACCGACCTGACGCCCGACCTGGCGAAGCAGTTCGGCTATGACGAGGACGCCCGGGGCGTGCTCATCACCCGTGTGGACGCCGAGAGCGACGCGTATCGGGACGCCAACCTCCGGGCCGGACAGCTCATCGTAGAGGTGAACAAGCAGCCGGTCCGGAATGTCCGCGACTTTGAGCGCATTTATCACGACCTTGAGCCCGGCGCGACGTTCCTCGTGCGCGTGCGCCGGCCCGACCTGAACGGCTCCATCCTCACCGCGCTGACCAAACCCAAAAGCTGAGAGGTTTTTGCAGACATGGAAAAACACGACCATCGACATAGAGAAGACTGGCAGGCCGCCCTCGACGGGGACCGCGCCGCCTTCAACCGCCTGGTGGAACCCTTTCTCGAAGAGCTCCTCACCGCGGCGCGGCGCGACCTCGGCTACCACCGCTTCCGGGGCGAGCCCGCCGCCCGCGACATCACCCCCGAGGAACTCGTGGGCGAGACGCTCCTCCGGGCCTGGGCCTCCCGGAAAGAGCGGCCCGAGGGCGTGAGCCTGCGCGCCTGGCTGCTCGGCACGCAGCACCGGGTGCTCCGGAAGCTCATCGAACGGCCCCGGTGGGAACGCGACCTCTGGGCGATCTCGCTCGAGGAGCCGCTCCCCCCCGAACCGCTCTACGACGACGAGGAGTCCTTCTGGGAATGGTACCAGCCGGACGACCTCGAAAAGTGGGAGGATGTCTTCCCGGACAACGTCCCCAACCCCGAGGAGGACTTCTTGCTCAAAGAGATCGAGACCTATCCGCTCGCGGTCGACGAGCGGCAGGCGCTCTTGCTCTATGAGGAGCACAAGCTGACGATGATCGAGGTCGCGTATGCGCTGGGCGTCACGGTCGAGCGCGCGGCGGAAATGGTGCGCAACGCCCGCCGCCGCATCCGCGACGAGCGCGCCCGGCAGAACGCCTGACCGCGCGCGGCGCGATTGCCCGATCCCCACGACCCGACCCGAGACGACGATGAGCACCTTTGAAACACGCATGAACGCCACCCGGCGGCTGCTCCGGGAAGCGACGGAGCACCTGGAGAACGTGCGCGCGCTGCGCGAAAACGCCGCTCCCGATTACTCCGCGCTCCTGACGGAGAGCCTCCTGACGACACGGCGATCCCTGGAAGGGTTGCTGACGTACCACGGCGTTCCCTTCACCGCCGAGACGCCCCTGCGCGCGCTCGTCGAGGCCGCCGTCGAGCTGGCGAGCATTCTTCGGACGCCCGCCGACCTCGCGCTCATGCTCGAGGCCCAGGCGCCCGCCCTCGCCGGGCGGGACCCGCTGCCGATCACCGAGCGCGAAGCCATCCTCAACGGCTCCTATGCCGCCCGCGACGTCCTCACGATGACCCTGGGAGAACTTCCCAAATCCTTTGCAGAGGAGGCCCGGTCCGGCGAAAGCGTCCCCGACACCCTTACCCCATCCCCATGAACCCCAAGCGTAACGGAGGCAAAACCATGAACACAACGACAAGGCCCGTTGCCCGAACATATAGGCGATTCCTTCCCCTCATCTTTGTGTTCGCACTCGGCGCGTGCCAGTCGAAGACCGACACCATCGGGCTGAGCGCAGATGAGATTATAACCAACCCGACGAAATACGTCGGGAAGACCGTGACGCTGAGCGGCGAAGTCAACGACGTCTTCGACCCGCGCATCTTTACCGTCGGCGGTCATGGATTCCGGGGCGACCTGCTCGTGATCAGCCTCGACGCCATCGCCGCGGCGCCCGAACGCACCGTCGAGGAACCGCTGCAGAAAAACGACCTCGTGCTCGTGACCGGCCGCGTGGAGCCTTTCTCGGTCGAGGGGCTGGAGCGGAAATACAATCTGCAGCTCGACCCCGTGCTCGCCGGGATGTTCAAGAACCGACCCGTGGTCGTCATCGGCGAGTCGGTGGCGGCCGCCCTCCCGTCGGTCGTCGTCACGCCGCGTTCGGCGCCCGAGCCTCCCACCGCGATGACGCCCCTCACGAACCTCGCAGAGGTGGCGATGTCCCGGAACCAGGATGCGTACATCGACCGGACCGCCCTCTTCCGGCACGCCCCGGTGGACGAGGTGGTCGCCGAGAATGCCTTCTGGATCGGCTCGAAAGAGACCGGCCGCCTCTTCGTCGTGCTGACGATGCCGGAAGAGTATCGAAAGAAATTCGACATCAAAAAAGGCGACCTGTGGACGTTCTACGGCATTATCCGCGAATTGCCGGGGTCGGGACTGCTGAAGACGAGTTGGAAACTCCCCGATGAGGTCATCGCGGACCTCTCCGGCGAGGACATCTACCTGCAAGCGCTGAACGTCGAACCGGTGCCCCGGCGATAGCCTGCCGTCTTGCTCGCAAAAAGCCTCGACCTGACGACCGGGTCGAGGCTTTTTTTT
>JALSSK010000091.1 GCA_026984335.1 Rhodothermales bacterium | reverse complement strand
AGGCGCTCGAACGCTCCGACGCCGTCCCCGCCTGAGCTCCGAGCCGCCGGCTCCGTGAGGTTTGCCATGCGCCTGCTTCCTATCGTGTATTCCGCAAGGAAGGCAACCGTACGCACGACGAGGGGCGCCGACCGCAAGGGATCAACTGCGTACGATCCTTTTTTAACGATCCAACCGTTCCCGCATATGTCTGAAAAAGTGCATCGCAATCTCGGCATGGAGCTCGTGCGCGTGACGGAAGCCGCCGCGCTATCGGCCGCCCGGTACATGGGTCTCGGCGACAAGGAGGCGGGCGACCAGGCCGCCGTGGACGCCATGCGCGCCGTGCTCCGCACCGTGGAGATGGACGGCGTCGTGGTCATCGGCGAGGGGGAGAAGGACGAAGCGCCGATGCTCTTCAACGGCGAGCGCGTCGGCGCCGGGCGCCCCCCCGCGATGGACGTCGCCGTGGATCCCGTGGAGGGTACGCGGCTGCTGGCCTTCGGGCGGCCCAACGCCATCGCCGTCATCGCCGCGAGCGCGCGGGGGAGCCTGTGGAAGCCCGGCGCTTCGCTGTACATGAACAAGCTCGTCGTCGAGCGGCAGGCCCGCCACGTGATCGACATCACGCGACCTCCGGCGGAGAACCTCTACCGCATCGCCGAGGCCCTCGGGCGCGCCGTCGAGAGCCTGACGGTCTTCGTCCTCGACAAGCCGCGCCACCGCGACCTCATCACCGAGATCCGGGGCACGGGCGCGCGCGTGACGCTTCACACCGACGGCGACGTGATGGGCGCGCTCATGGCCGCCATCCCCGGCACGGGCGTGGACGTGCTCATGGGCGTCGGCGGCACGCCCGAAGGCGTCCTCGCCGCGGCGGCCGTCAAGGCCCTCGGCGGCGGCATGCAGGGCCTCCGCGCCCCCCAGCTCGACGACGAGCGCGCCCGCCTCGCAGCCGACGGCCTCGCCCTCGACCGCGTGCTCCACCTCGACGACCTCGTCGCCGACGACGACGCCTTCTTCGCCGCCACCGCCATCACCGACAGCCCGTTCCTCGAAGGCGTCCACTTCGACCGCGCGGGCGGCGTCACCACGCACAGCATCGTCATCCGCGCGCGCTCCGGCTCCATCCGTTTCATCAAAGGCATGCACCGGCTCAACCCCGAACACATCTTCGGGGCCGTCGATACCGAGAAAGCCGTCGCCCTAGCCACCGCCTGAAAGCGTTAGGGCGTGGGGACGTCGTGAACCCAAGGAGACGGACGCCTTACCGAACCAACACCTAAACGAACCGGCGCACTCATGACTCGCTCCGTCAAAATCGCCCCGTCGATCCTTTCCGCCGACTTTGCCCGCCTCGCCGAGGAGGTGCGCGCGGTCGAAAAGGGCGGCGCGGACCTGATCCACCTCGACGTGATGGACGGCCACTTCGTGCCGAACCTCACGATGGGGCCGCTCGTCGTCCGGGCGCTCCGGCCCCACACCGCGCTCCCGCTCGACGTGCACCTGATGATCGAGAACCCGGGCCGCTACGTCGACGCCTTTGCCGACGCGGGGGCGGATTACATCACCGTGCAGGCCGAGGCGTGCGTTCATCTCCACCGGGTCGTGCAAGCCATCCGCGCCAGGGGCGTCAGGGCGGGCGTGGCGCTCAACCCGGCCACGCCCCTCCACGCGCTCGACGAGATCCTGCCCGACCTCGACCTCGTGCTCGTCATGTCGGTCAATCCCGGCTTCGGCGGGCAATCCTTCATCCCCGGCGCCCTCGACAAGCTCCGGCGGCTCCGCTCCCGTCTCGAAGCGCGCGGGCTCACCCACGTCGAGGTGGAAGTGGACGGCGGGGTGAAGCTGAACAACGTCCGCGAGGTGCACCGGGCGGGCGGCGAGATCCTCGTCTCCGGCTCCGGCATCTTCCGCACCCCGAACCCGGCTGAAACCATCCGGGCGATGAAAGCCGCCTGTGCCTTCGAGGCCGTCGCCTGAACGACCGTGCGTTTGCTCCCCCGAAGCCCCGGCGTTATCCTTAGATGCGTCACCCTTCCGGCCCGACCGTTCAACGAATCAGGACGCCTATACGTAACTCGCGACCTTTGTGAACCACCGCTCACCACCGCACCCATGCCACGATATTTACCTCTGGAGCCTCACCTTCCCCCCGAGGCCATCCACACCTGTTATCTCGAAGCCACCGGAGTCGAGCGCAGACACTGGCACGTTATCTATTTGAAAAGTAAAGGTTTGAATACCGGAGAAATTCACCGTCGGACCGGACTGACGGCGACCTGGATCCGAGAAATCATCCACCGTTATAACACGGGCGGCCCGGAAGCGCTTCGGGATCGACGACGCCACAATGCCGGCGCCCCGTGCCTGCTCACCCCGGACCAGAAAACGGAGTTGCGACGTCTCATCGCCGCCGCGCCGGATGCCTGGAACGGCCCGCGGGTGGCCCGATGGATCGCCGAAGTGACGGGCCGCGCCGAGGTGCACCCGCAACGGGGGTGGGAGTATCTCCGGCGGCTGGCCCCCACGGGCGACGGCGCGCTGCCCTCCGACGCCTCGACGCCCACCGCCGACGTCCCCCGTGAAGGAGCGCCCCGTCGTTAACAGATGCGCGGCAGCGGGTCGCCGACGAGCATGTCGAGGATGCGCGTGCTGCCGTAATCGCTGACCGAGAGCACCGAGCGGGCGGGCTGTTCGCGGATCTCGCCGATGAGCGCGGCCGCCTCGCCGCCGGGCACGCCGCGCACGGCCGCCAGCGCCGCCTCGGCCGTCTCCGGCGCGACGACGGCGATCATCTGCCCCTCGTTGGCGATGTGGAGCGGGTCGAGGCCGAGGATCTCGCACGCGCCCCGCACGGCCGGGCGAAGCGGGATGCGTTCCTCGAAGAGCGCCACGCCCACCCGCGCGTCGCGGGCCAGCTCGTTGAGCGTCGAGGCGACGCCGCCGCGCGTGGGGTCGCGCATCCACCGGAGGCCGGGCGCGGCCGCGTCGAGGAGCGCCGCGACGAACGGCCAGACGGGACGCGTGTCCGAGGCGAGGTCGGCTTCGAGGTCGAGCTCGCCGCGCGCCAGGAGGATGGTGATGCCGTGGTCGCCGATGGGGCCGGAGAGCAGGATCCGGTCGCCGGGGCGGACGGAGCGCGCGTCGAGGCGGGCGCGGGGATCGACGAGACCGAAACCGGCGGTGGTGACGTAGAGGCCGTCCGCCTTGCCGTGCTCGACCACCTTCGTGTCGCCGCCGACGATCACGACGCCCGCTTCCCGAGCGGCGGCGGCCATTGCCTCGACCTCCGCCCGGAGCGCGTCGGCGGGCAGGCCGGCTTCGAGCACGAGCGTCGCCAGCAACGCTATCGGCTTCGCGCCCGCCATCGCCAGATCGTTCACCGTCCCGTTGACGGCCAGCTCCCCGATGGAGCCGCCGGGGAAACGGATCGGATTGACGACGAAGCCGTCCGCCGTCATTGCCAGGCGTTCGTCGCCGAGGTCGAGGATCGCGGCGTCGTCGAGGCGGTCGAGGACGGGGTTGCTCAGAAGCGGCGCGATGAGGCCCTCGATGAGCCTTCGCGTGGCCTTGCCCCCCGCCCCGTGCGCCATGTCGATCTGCGGGTCGCGGAAGCGCACCCCCGCCGCCGCGCCGTTCGTCTGCGTCGTCATGCGTCCTCCAACAGGTCCAGTTCCGATTGCCGCATGGTGTACTGATAGTGCGCCGCGCACGCCCCCTCCGAGGAGACCATGAGCGCGCCGATGGGATGCTCGGGCGTGCACTCCTTGCCGAAGAGCTTGCATTGATGGGGTTTGAGCACGCCCTTGAGCACCTCGCCGCACTGCGCCGCCTTCGGGTCCGTCACCCGGATGCCCGGCGCCTCGAAGCGCACCTCGGCGTCGAAGTCGGCATACGCGGGCGCGAGCTTGAGCGCCGACTGCGAGATGAAGCCGAGCCCCCGCCATTCGAAGAAGGGCCGAAGCTCAAACACTTCGCTCATGGCGCGGAGCGCCGGCAGGTTGCCCTCCCACGGCACGACGCGGCCGTACTGGTTCTCCACCTCGGCGCGGCCCTCGTTCAGCTGCCGGAGGATCATCACGATGGACTGCAGGAGGTCGAGCGGTTCGAAGCCGGAGACGACCACCGGCTTGCCGTAGTCGCGAGCGATGAAGGCGTACGGGCGGCAGCCGATGACGGTGGAGACGTGCCCCGGCCCGATGAAGGCGTCGAGGCGCATGTCGGGCGAGTCGAGGATGGCGCGGATGGGCGGAATGATGGTGACGTGGTTGCAAAAGACGGTGAAGTTCGCGACGCCTTTCGCCTTCGCGCGCATGAGCGTGAGGGCCGTCGAGGGGGCGGTCGTCTCGAAGCCGATGGCGAAGAAGAAGACCTCGCGGTCGGGGTTCTTTTCGGCGATCTTGAGGGCGTCGAGGGGGGAATAGACCATGCGCACGTCCATGCCGCGCGCCTTGTATTCGAGCGGGCTGCCCTTCGAGCCGGGCACGCGCATCATGTCGCCGAAGGCCGTCAGGATGGCCCCGGATTGCTCGGCGATCATCAGCCCGTCGTCCACGCGGCCCATCGGGAGCACACACACCGGGCATCCCGGCCCGTGCACGAGTTCGACGTTCTCGGGCAGGAGGTCCTTCAGGCCGTACCGGTAGATCGAATGCGTGTGCCCGCCACACACTTCCATGATGCGGTAATGATAATCGGGCTTCGTCAGCCGCCGGATCTCCTCCGCCGCCTTCCGGATGAGCCGGCCGTCGCGGAATTCATCAACGTATTTCATGCGTTATCTTGCGGTATGTGGGCGATGGCGACGCCCATGTGGACGAGCAGCACGTCGCCGGGGGCGACGCCGGGCGTGAAGGCGACGGCGACGGCGGCGCGGCGTCCGTCGCGGTCCTCACAGAGCGCCTCGTCCGCGTCGGAAAGCGAGACGACGCGCACGGGGATGCCGACGTCGCCGCACGTGGCGCAGCCGTCCTGGTCGAGCGTGCAGGTTCCGTATCGGCGGAGGTCGGTCATGGCTCGTCTCCAAACGTATAGCCGCGCACCTCCCGGGCGGCCTCCTCCGCCTCGCCGAGCATCGTGAGCAGCTGCATCTGTTCCTCGGCCTGCTCGGCGCTGATCTTGCTCATGGCGAAGCCGACGTGGATGAGCACCCAGTCGTCGGTCTCGAGCGCGTGTTCCCGGAGGAGATCGACGTTGACCCGCCGCCGCACGCCGGCCACCTCCACGGTGGCGTAATGCCGCTCCTCATCGAAAGACTTGATCTGTCCCGGAATCGCCAGACACATAGTTTTTTTCCTCGAAAATCAGGGCGTGAGCGCGGCTCGTCCCGCCTGCGCCGTCGCCGGTTCTTTCACTTTCCAGATCACCACGCGGTTGTTTCCCGAGTCCGCGACGGCGATCCGGTTTCCGTGTTGATGCAGACCATACGGCCAGCATAAGGTTTCCTTCGTGACGGCCGTCCAGCGGTTCTCTCCGGCCGTGGAGAAGTCGGCCTGTCCGAGCACCTCGTCGGCGGGATGGAAGGCGCCCTCGCTCGGCGCTTCGTGCCAGACGAGGACGCGGTTGTTGGCCGTATCGGCGACGGCCAGGCGCTCGCCGCACAGGCTGACGGCGTACGGGAAGCGCATGCGGCTGGGCCCCGGGGGGGTGTGGGGCATCTCGAAGGCGGTCGCGAAGTCCTCCTGTCCGAGCACGAGCCGGGCGGGGGCGTCCCGTCCGGGCGGCGGCGACCACCCGAGCACGCGGTGGTTGCCCGCGTCGGCGATGAAGAGCCGGTCGTCGTCCCCAGCCACGTCGTGGGGCCAGCGGTAGGTGTCCGCCCCGACGGCGCCGCCTCGGTTCTCGTTCCCTTCCGAAGGGGCGTCCTGCCCCATGACGAAGTCGGCGGGTTGTTCGGGTTCCGGGAGGCCGCGCCAGCCGAGGATGCGCCGGTTGCCCGTGTCGGTCACGTAAAAAATCCCTCCGACGAGGCCGAAGCCGTACGGCCAGTACATCCCGCGCGCGGTGACGGCCCCGCCGCGATTGGGCTCGACGGCCTCCGCCGAGGGCTGTCCGAGCACGTGATCCGGCGGCGCGAAAGAGGTCTGCGGCACGGCGTTCCACACGAGCAGCCGGTGGTGCCAGGCGTCGGCCACGATGAGCCGCCCTTCGAGGACGGCGACGCCCGTGGGCAGGTGCATCCCGCGCACGACGTCGTCGCCCCCGGCGCGCGGTCCTTCGCTGCGGAAGTCGGGCTGCCCGAGCACCACGTCGGCGGGGCGGGCGTCGGTCTCCGGCACGCCGTGCCAGATGAGCACGCGATGGTTGCCCGAGTCCGTCACGACGAGCACGTGGTCGTCGAAGTAGACGCCGCGCGGGGCATAGAGGAAGCGGTCGGTCGGCTCGGCGCTCGGGAGCGTGAGGTCCCCCATGGGGGGCGCGCCGACGTAGATGTCGGGTTCAATCATGGGACGGTCGCACCCAGACCACGCCTTCATCGACGCGGAGCGGATAGGGTTCGAGTTGGGCCTGCGGCACGGTGAGGCACTCGCCGGAGGTGAGGTCGAAGCGGAAGCCGTGCCACGGACAGGTGAGCACGTCGTCTTCGATCATCCCGCCGTCGAGCGGCATGCCCATGTGGGCGCAGGCGTTTTTGTAGGCGTACAGCTTGTCGTCGATCCGGAGGATGAGCACGTCGAAGTCCTGCCCTTCGAGGCGGAAGGGTTCGCCGGAGGCCAGGTCTTCGAGGCGCGGCCCCGCCACCCAGCCGGTGTCTTCCAGCGTGTCGACCTCGGCGAGCGGGATGAAGGCCGGGCCGGGCTCGTTCGGCGCCACCTCCACGTTACGGATCTCGGGCACGTGCTCACGCAGCGCCTCCTCGACGCCGTTGCGGAGGGTCACCGACGAGAGCGAGCAGCCGTTGCACGAGCCGTGGAGCCGCACGACGGCCGTGTCCCCCTCCACCCGCACCAGCTCCACGTCGCCGCCGTGGGACTTCATGTACGGGCGCACGAGCTCGATCACCTTCGCCACCCGGGTCGTCAGATCGGGCCGGACGATCCCGTGCATGAGGAAGGCGGCATAGACGGCCTGATCCTCGACGAGCTCGAAGAGGATCTCCCGGCCGCGCGGGTCCTCTTTCAGCCGCCGGACGATCTTCACGAGCACGTGCCGGTGCAGGTCTTCGAGCGCCTCCTTGAGCCGTTTGGCGCGCTCCCGATCCGCATCATCGAGCGTGCGGACCGCTTCCAGCGCGGCATCGACGGCCTGCGCCAGCTGCTCGAACGTCTCTTCTCTCGCTATCGTGGGCGTGCTCATGGTTATCCCGAATAGGATGCGGCCTGCTCGAGCGCTTCTTCGATCTTGCCCGTGAGCAGATCGGCGAACGCCCGTCGCGCCATCGTTTGCAAGACCTCTTCCACGCGCGCCTCCACGGCGGGCAACGTCACGCGCCGGCGTTCGAGCGCCTGCAACACGAAGCACGCTCCGGCAACGTTGTCGAGCAGAAAATCCCGGAAGACGGCGTCTACGAATTCATCGACCCATATGCCTTCTCCCTGAGGGTTTTCGCGCAAGCGTCGGAGGGCGTTTTCCGCGCCTTCGTTGCGTTGCACCAGCCGCTCGCTGAAACGCTCGACGGCGGTGACGAGCAAGAAATCAAACTGTTGTCTTTCGTGCAACTCCATGGTTCGCCCGGCGCGTTTCGATGTCGTGAAGGATGGCCTCGACCGACGCGGCGGCGTCGGGTTCGTCGTGGGTGCGGAAGAGCCGGACGGCTTCTTCGAGCCTTGGCACGGCGCGGGAGAACGCGCCGAGGTGGGCCAGCGCGTTGGCCTGGTTGGCGAGCACGCGGGCGTAGGCGAGCGGGTCGGCCTCGGGCGCGCGCACCTCGAGGACCTGCTCGTAGAGGTCCACGGCCTGCCACAGGTGCTCCTCCGGCGTGCCGGTGGGCGCGTACTGAAGCGCGTTGGCCAGGTTGAGCGTGGCGCTCGCCCAGGCCTCCGGGTGCGCCTCCCGCGTATAGATCGTCAGCGCCTCACGCAATGCGCCGATGGCAACGGCCATACGCAGTTGGTCCCCCGCCTGCCGGAGCGGGATGGCCAGGTACGCCAGCGCCAGGTTGTTCTGCGCGAGAGCGAACAGTTCGGGAAACATATCCTTCGGGCAGCATTGGGCGGCGGCCTGATAACATCTGGCGGCTTCGAGGAGCGCGCCCCGGCGTCCGCCGGAGATCTCATGGTAGAGGCTGCCGAGGTCGAGCCAGGTCTCACCGAGGAGCCGCTCGAAGGCGGTGTCTTTGAGCGCGTGGAGGGCGTTCCGGTAGACCGGCGCGAGCGCGGGCGAGGGCCCTTCGACGTGACGGCGCGCGCGGGCCGTGGTCGCCAGCAGCCGGGCGGTGAGCGCGGGGGAGACGGGGCGGGCCGCCTCCACGGCGCGCGCGAGGTGCTCGAACGCGGCGTCCGGGTCACCGGCTTCGAGGTGATACCCGGCCCGTATCGCCCACAGGAACGGCCCGAGCACGTCCGGCGCTTCGTCCGGGGGCGTCGGCGGCTCGGCTTCGAGGCGATACAGATACCCTACGGCCCGCACCAGAAGCGCGTCGTCTCCTTCGGCCTCGGCTTTCAGCCGGGCGTACCGCGCCTCGTCGGGCGCGAGCACGAAGCGGTTATACCGGGCCACGGCGTCTTCGCCCGTCACCGCCGCGTGCGCCGCTTCGAGGTCTCCGGCAAGGGCGAGCGTGTAAAAGCGCCACGCGTCCGGGACGTCGTCCGGCCACCGACCGGCCGAGCGGGGGGCGTCGAGCGGAGGCGCGCCCCGCTCGGCGGGAAGCAGCAGATAGCCGGCCGGAGCGGGAAAGACGCCAAGGAGTTGGGGCGGAGAAAAGAGCTTCATTCGTCGGGGGTTAAAATCCCAGGGGCGGGCCTTTCAGGGGGCGGTCCGCCCCGCGTTTGATCCAGGTGGCGGCGACGTCGGCGCGGCGCTTCGTGCGATAGGCGTTGATCCGGAAGCGGCGCACCACGTCGGGGAACGTGACCTCGGCATAGACGACCCATTGTCCTTTCTCCTCCCGCACATACGTGGCGATGGCAAGCGCTTCGTGTTCGAAGAAAGAAAGCATAGGGACCCCGCAGGTTGTGGGAGCGGTCGCGCCGTTCAGCGAGCGTCGGAAGCCGGTTCGGAGGCCGGCAGCGCCACGCGGAGGGCGCTCTGCCGCTCGTCCCAGAAAGCCGGGAGCGAGCCGGGGGGTGTTTCGGGGATGATCTCGCGGATGAGCACGCTCCGGTCGCCCCGCGCATTGCGGCGTTTGAGCAACAGCCCGCCGCCGCCCGCCCCTCGCGCAGGCAGCAGCCAGAGCTCCTTTCCCCGCACCACCGCGAAGAGGAGGTCGAACGGAAAGTACCGCTCGGCGAGGTCCACCGGGAGCTGCAGATATCCGGTATCGGTCAGTTTCACCGTCATCGGTTCCGGTTCCACCGTCATCGGTTCGATGCATGCGCCCCCGAGAGTTCTTCGATCAGCCGATCCAGCAGATCGTGCATGGCCGCCTCGACGGGAGGCGAGAGCGGCGCTCCGAAGTCGGTGCGCGCGGCTTCGATGAGGTACACCGTGATGTCCTCGGGATAGTCGTCCTTGAGCAGCCAACGGCCGAACGCGAGCGCGTGATCCCAGCGGAAGGCGTGGAGGTGGAGGCCGTCGAGCGGGGGCAGGTTTTCGAGCGCTTCGCCCGGCACCCGATACAGGACGCCCGGCTCGGCTTCGGTCGCGCAGGCGTCGATGAGGATGACCCGCGCCGCGCCGCGCATCTGGAAAGCCACGTCCATTCCCGCCGTGCCGCCGTCGACCAGGCGCACGCCCTCGGGCACGCCGCGCTCCCACAGATGCCGGATCAGCGTCGGCCCCACGGCATCGTCGCCGCGCAACAGGTTGCCGCATCCAATGACGACCGTCTCTCCTCCTTCCATACTCTCTCCGTGGAAGCGTCAAAGTGCGCTGCTCCCCTCACGAGGAGGCAACGCACTTTGACGTACTGCTCGTTGGTCCGGGGACGCGACGGCTAACAGTTGCCGTTGACGACGAAGCGGGACATCTCCTTCCGGGTCTTCGCGTCGTAGACGTGGACCGTGCAGACCAGGCAGGAGTCGAAGCTCCGCGCCACGTGCCCGAGTTCGACCGGGTCGGTGGTGTCGGCGATGGGCGAACCCACGAAGGCCTGTTCCATCGGTCCGTTGACGTTGTTGCCGTCGCGCGGGCCGATGTTCCACGCCGTCGGGGTGACCACCTGGTAGTTCTCGATCTTCCCGTCCTTGATCTTGATCCAGTCCGCAAGCGCGCCGCGAGCGGCTTCGGTGGCTCCGAAGCCCTGCCCTTCCTCGTGCTCGACCGGCTTGACGTAAAACTTCTCGTGGAGGTCGACCTGGTCGAGCCAGGAGCGCACGAGCTTGTAGTACTTCGCCGCTTCGTGCATGCGGGCCATCACGCGCACCATCACGCTCGGGCCGATGGTGGTGACGGCGTTGTGGAAGAGCGGGTCGTAATCCTGCCACGGCAGCGGATCCGGCTTGCCGGCAACCACCTGCCGGGCCAGCGGTCCGGCTTCGAGCGGCTTCATGCCGACGCCCGGGATCTCATAGCGCGGCGACTTCGCCCACGAGTACTTGCCCTGCTTCTGCCCTTCCGCCGGATCGACCGGTACGGTGCGCCCGTCGAACGGGTGCAAGGCGCCGGCGCCTTCATAGAACGAATGGGTGTGATCCTCGCGGACGTTGGCCTGGTCGAACTCGTAATACTGCCCGTCCTGATAGACGCCCGAGCGGGTGATGAGCGCGCGGTTGCGCCCCTCGATGGTGGGGTGTGTGTATTCGTCCGGGTTCCAGAACGTGCCCGTGGCGAAGTAATTGCCGAAGCCCGCGCCGAACTTGTCGAGGCCGGTCTCCATGGCGTAACGGATGAAGAAGCCGCAATCGGAGTTGTAATGGCTCTCGTTCTCCTCGACCCAGGCCAGCACGTCGTCCCACGTCTTGTTCTCCAGCCAGCGGTCCACCGAGCAGCCGAGCCACTCTTTTTCGAGCCACTCGTCTTTCCAGTATTCGAGGATGGCGATGGAGCGAGTGACGTCCGAGAGCGTGGGGCCGCACATGACGCCGCCGGGCACCATGAAGCTCGAATGCGGCCATTGCCCGCCGAAGATGGCGTAGATCTCGACCGGCTTGCCCGAGAGGGTGACGCCTTTCTCATACCCGGTGCCCACGAACGGGGCGAAGCGGCGCACGGCTTCGTCGTATTCTTTTGCCTTCGCGTAGTTCTTGTTGGTCAGGTCGATGGCGAAGAGGGCGTAGAACCAGCGCGGGATGCTCTGAAGCGTCTCGCAGGCCTGCGCGATGTTTCGGATGAGGGTGGCGTTCGGCGGCACTTCGGTGCGCCAGGCCGTGTCGAGGGCATAGACGGTCTTCGTGAGGTGACTCCCGCCGCAGATGCCGCAGATGCGGGGCGTCACGATCAGACCGGCCTGGGGGTCCTTGCCCTTGAGAATCATCTCGAAGCCGCGAAACATACCGGCGGTGGTCCAGGCATCGGTGACCACGCCGTCGTCGACCATCACCCGTACGTCCAGGTCCCCCTCTACGCGGCCCAGGGGGCTGATATGCAGATCAGTTGCCATGTTTTTCCTTGAAATTTGAGGTTTCGGATCAGACGACGAACATATCTTCGCGCGCCCACTTCGGGGCCGCCACACGCGCGGCGGCGGCGTGGGCCGTGTACGTCAGGTGGTCGGCGCCTTCGGGGAGTTCCTTCGGGATGGCGCCAAAGACTTTCTGGGTCTTGAAGACCGTGCCGGGCGCGAGGTCGAAGAACGGAAACTCCGGTTCGGTGCATCCGGTGCACGGCATCCCGGCCCGCGTCTTCGAGGACTGCCGGTTCCACAGGATGCGGTTGCACGGCGAGTGCGTCAACGGGCCGCGACAGCCCATCTCATAGAAAAGGCACCCTTTGCGCGTGCCCTGCCCGAACTCCTCGGTGGATTCCTTCCACTCGAAGTACTGCACGCGCGTGCATCCGGTCTGCGTGAAGGTCTTGAAGAACGTCTGCGGGCGCTGGAGGTCGTCGAGCGCGATGTCGGCGGTGCGCCCGCTGGCGACGGCCACGAGGATCTGCGTCACCCAGTCGGGATGCGCCGGACAGCCCGGAATGTTGATGACCGGAAGCCCGGCCTTCGAGCGCCAGTCCGCCCCGAGGAAGCCGCCCTTGTTGCGCTTGAGGTACTGCAGTCCGACC
Source organism: Rhodothermales bacterium (assembly GCA_026984335.1). GTDB lineage: Bacteria > Bacteroidota > Rhodothermia > Rhodothermales > ISCAR-4553 > JALSSK01. Next base: position 7,007 of record JALSSK010000091.1, on the reverse strand, counting down.
GAGTCGGTGGGGTTGGGCGCGGTGGCGGGAATGCCGCCCCAGCAGGCGCAGTCCCCGATGGCGACGACGATCTGCGCCTGGTTTGCCAGGTCGGTCACCCAGTCTTTCATGGGCCGGTCGGCGAAGAGGTCGTAGCGTCCGCTGCCGTTGGGCCCCATGATGACGGTGCCCTCGAAGACAAAGATGTCGAGCGGGCGCTCGCCTCTGGCGAACGACCAGAACAGCCGCTGTGCGTTCTCGCCCATCTCCATGCCGAGCGACGGATGCCAGGCGATGTCGATGCCGAAGTCGGTCACCAGGTCGCAGGCGCTGGGCTCTTCGGCGTTGAGGAAAGACATGGTGTTGCCGCTGCAGGCTCCGCCCTGAAACCACAGTAATGATGCCATAGAATACCCTCTCGAAGATTGGTTCTAACGTCCCTGCTTAGGATGGCCCCGGAACCAGGGGAAACGGCCCGAGCGGACGCTCTCGTTCCCGGTTGCGCATCCGGCAAGTTCCCCCTGCAGGTCGCCAAACACGTAGGGCTCCGGGTTCGTCAATTAAATCTTTTTCTCTTGAAAAGTCAACAAAAATTCGGTATCATACCCATAACTTGTTATCGGATTAAGCAATTAGACTATATTGCCTAATTTGTTTAGTTCGATAAATTTTCAACCTAGCTTCTTTAGGCAACTAATTTCCCGGAGGAACGAGCCGAGGGATCCGCACTCGGGAAATCTTTGCGCGCCCATCCCCCCCGCTCTTTTCCCGGCTTGCGACGATGGGCGCTTCCACTCTGTCATCAACACAACCGGAGACGTCATGGATACAGCCCCTGCCTCCACGAACGACCGGGCCGGCCTGGACCCGCAGACGGCCGACGCCCTGCGTCGCCTGGCCGCCCGCGTGGACGAGATCGAGTTTCTGCTAGACGCCGTCTCGGGTTTCCTGCAACGCGGACCCGAAATCGCCGACAACCTCGGCGACGCCGTCATCGAGATGCGCGAAAGCATCGGCGGCGACGGCGCATCGACCCGCGCGGAGGTGTTTCACCAGCTCTCGCGCCTGAAAGGCCTCTCCACGCCGGAGAAGGTGGCGGAGCTCGTCACGGCGCTCGAAGCCTTCACTGAAGTGCTTGGCTCGCAGCAGGTGCAGGCGTTCCTTCAGTCGGATCTCGTGCCCGCCGCCGAGGCGCTGACGCGGCTGGCCGGGCGCGTGGACGAGCTCGAGTTCATGCTCGAGATGCTCACCGGCTTCATGCAGCGCGGACCCGAAATCGCCGACAATCTGAACGACGCGGTGAACGACATGCGGGAAGCCGCCGTCGGTGGAGCGAGCTCTCCCGTAGCCGAGACCCTGCTCCGGCTCAAGGCGCTCGCCACGCCCGAGACGCTCGACACGATGGTGACCGCGGCCGAGGGCGTGCATACGACGCTCGCTTCGCCGCAGGTGCAGTCGCTCCTGCAATCGACCATCCTCGATCCGGTAGCCATCGGCGCGGTGAGCGAGATCGCCGAGGCCCTCGTCGTCTCGATGCAGACGGCCCGGACCCATCCGCGCAGCGTGGGCGGGCCCTTCGCCCTCATGAAAGCCCTGCGCGACCCCGACGTGGCCCGCACGATGGGCTTCGCCCTGGAGTTCGCCCGCATCTTCGGCCGGCACCTGAGCCGTATGCAGTCCGATGCATGAACTGTCCATCGCCGTGAACCTGGTCGACGTTGCCGTGCGGGAGGCGACCGAGGCCGGCTCGGAGCAGGTGAGCAAGGTGCGGCTCCGCATCGGGGCGCTCTCGGGCGTCGTCCGCGACGCGCTCGAGTTCTCCTTCGACATCGCCGCCGGGGGCACCATCGTCGAGGGCGCGGCGCTCGAGATCGAGGAGCTGCCCGTGGTGATCCACTGCCCGCAATGCGACGCGGACCGGGAACTGCCGGACGTCTTCCGGTTTCGATGTCCCGTATGCGGCACGCCCTCCGCCGACATCCGGCAGGGCAAGGAACTTGAAATAACCTCTCTCGAAATACAATGAGCGCACGCATCCTCGAAGTACGCCACGGCATCCTGAAGAAGAACGACGAGCTGGCGCGGGGGCTGCGCGCGCGGTTCCGCGAGGCGGGCGTCTTCGTCGTGAACCTGGTCTCGGGGCCGGGCGCGGGCAAGACGGCTCTCCTCGAAAAGACCCTCTCCGCGCTCGGGAAGGACCATGCCGTGGCGGCCCTCGTGGGCGACCTCGCCACGGAGAACGACGCCACGCGGCTGGCCCGCAGCGGCGCGCCCATCCGGCAGATCAGCACCGGCACCACCTGCCACCTCGAAGCGCAGATGATCGGCGACGCCCTCGCCGGCTGGGACCTCGACGCGCTCGACTTCCTCTTCATCGAGAACGTGGGCAACCTCGTCTGCCCGGCCAGCTACGACCTCGGCGAGGACCTCCGGGCCGTGCTCTTCTCCGTGACCGAGGGCGAGGACAAGCCGCTCAAGTACCCCACCATCTTCAACTCCGCCGACGTGGCCGTGCTCACGAAGATCGACATCGCCGGAGCCGTCGACTTCGACCGGGCGCTGGCCGTGCACAACATCCACGAGGTGCGTCCGGGCCTGCCGATCCTCGACTCGTCGGCGCGGGCGGAGCCGGGGCTCGACGCCTGGCTCGCTTTCCTGAAAACGAAACGCGCCGAGGCGTTTCCAGCGACCACCCCCGCATGAAGCTCGTCAACCTGACCAAAAAAACGCTTCGTCTGTACGACACCGGCGGGGCGCTCGTGGAGACGCCGCCCGACGCGCGTCATCTCGGCGTGGTGGCCGTGGGCGAGCACCGGGCGGTGCGGGACGAGGCGGGGCGCACGTTCTCGCTCAACGTCCGGACCGTCACCGAGATCAAGGGCATGCCGCCGCCGGAGGACGGGACCGTCTACGTCGTGCCCGTGGAGGTGGCGATGGCGCTTCAGGGCCTCCGGGACGACGTCGTATTCCCGGCGGAAGAGGCCGTCGTCAAGGGTCCCGACGGCGGCGCGCACCGTGTCACCCACCTTCGTCGCATCGTTTCACGCCTCAGCTGAACGTCTCATGGAACTCGCGCTTCCGCTCGCCTTCGCGCTCGGTTTTCTGGGCGGCTTCAAGCACGCCTTCGAGCCCGACCACATGATCGCGGTGTCCACGCTCCTGCACCGGGAGGCGCGGCTTTCGCGGGCGCTCCGCATGGGGATGGCCTGGGGTGCGGGCCACACCACGACGCTCGTCCTCGGCGTGCTCGTCATCGGCGTGCTCCGCGTGCAGATCACCGCGGAGCATCTCGGCTTCTTCGAGATCCCGGTGGCCTTCATGCTCCTCGGCCTCGGCGCGTGGGCGCTCTACGACGCCGTCTCCCGGCTCGCGCGTCTGCGCCGTCACACGCACGACGGCGTGCCGCACTTCCACGTAGGCGCGCATCCGCACCCGCACGCCTTCTCGTTCCGGCGCGCGGGGTGGCCGGGCTTCGCCGTCGGCCTCGTGCACGGCCTTGCGGGCAGCGGCGCGCTGTTGCTCCTCGTAGCGGCCACGCTCCCCTCGCTTGGCATGAGCCTGCTCTATGCGCTCGTCTTCGGCCTCGGCTCGATCCTCGGCATGGCGGGCGTGACGCTCCTGCTCGCCCTCCCCTTCCGCGCCGCCCGCGCCCGCCCCGCCTTTCACCACGCCCTCACCGGCCTCTCCGGGGCACTCAGCCTGATCCTCGGCGTTAGCATCCTCTACGCCACGCTCGCCTAGCTTCTCCCCCCATGGTCGAAGGTCGGACTGCCCTCTCCACGTTTATCGCCGAACGCCTGCGGGCGCGGAACGACGTCTCCCGTTCGTTCTTCCCCCGCGAGGCTCCTCGCCTGGCCGAGGCCTCCCGCCGCATGGCCGAGCGCTTCCTCGAGGGCGGGCGCCTCCTCGCCTTCGGACGCGGGCCGTATGCCACCGACGCCCGACACGTCTCCGTCGAGTTCGTCCATCCCGTCATCGTCGGCAAGCGCGCCCTGCCCGCGCTCGACCTCGGCCCGGCCTTCGAGCACAGCCTGCCCGCGCTCGTCACACCGCAGGACATGGTGATGGGCTTCGGCCCGCCCGGCGGCGACCCGCTCGTGACGCGCGCGCTCGACGTGGCCGCCGCGCGCGGCGCGCTCACCTTTGCCCTCCCCGGCGCCTCGGGCGACTATGCCGTGGCCGCCCCTTCCGACGACCCGTTCCTCCATCAGGAGATGATCGAGATCCTCTATCACACCCTGTGGGAGACCGTTCACGTCTTCCTCGAACACCGGGAGATGGGACACGATGTGGGCGCGTCCGGCTTCCTTTATCCGTTTCTCGGGGAGACCGGAGCGGACACGGGCGCGCTCCTCGAAGACGTCGCCGCCTCCATCGTGATGAAGGCGCGGGACGACGAGCGCCTCCGCGAGACGGTGGCCGAGACGCACGCCGGCGCGATGGCCGAAGCCGCCGCCGCCATCCACGAACGGCTGCGGGCGGGCGGCAGACTCCTCCTCTTCGGCAACGGCGGATCCGCCACGGACGCCAACGACTGGGCCCTCGACGCGGTGATGCCGCCGCCGGGTCGTCCCGCGCTTCCCGCGCTCTCGCTCGCCGCCGAGCCCGCCATCCTCACCGCCGTCGCCAACGACGTGGGCGTGGAGGTGCTCTTCCTCCGGCAGCTCATCGCCCACGCACGCCCGAAGGACGTCGCCATCGGCATCTCGACGAGCGGCGGCTCGAAGAACATCGTCGTGGCGCTCGAAGAGGCGCGCAGGCGCGGCATGCTCACGGCGGCGCTTCTCGGGTACGACGGCGGCGAGATCGCCCGGCGCGGCCTCGCCGATCACGCCCTCATCGTGCCCTCGGACTACGTCCCCCGCATCCAGGAGGCGCAGGCTTCGATGTACCATACGTTGATGGAATCGCTGTACGTGTTGATCGATGAGCAAGACTGAACTGTACGGAACGCAAAGTTGCGCCTTCACGAACGAACTCCGGGAAGCGCTCGAATGGCAGGGCGTCGCCTTCGTGGAATATGACGTGGAGGCGGACCCGGCGGCGCTCCGACGGATGCTCGCGCTCACCGGCGGAGGCCGGACCGTGCCGGTGCTCGTGGAGGACGGCGTCGTGACGCAGATCGGCTGGCAGGGGCGCGGCTGCATGGTGGCGGCTCCGTCGCCGGAAGGGTGAGCGGCATGCCGGAAAGCGTTCGCCGCGCCCGCCGCCTTCACGTGCGCGGGATCGTGCAAGGCGTCGGCTTCCGGCCGTTCGTCTACCGGCTGGCGCGCCGGCACGGCCTCGCCGGGTGGGTGCGCAATGCCGGGGACGGCGTCCACATCCACGTCGAGGGGGGAGCCGAAGCGCTCCGGGCCTTCGAGGCCGCTCTGCGCACAGAGGCCCCGCCCGCCGCCGAGGTCAGCCGCCTCGAGGCCGCCGACGCCGAGGTCGCGCCGCACGAAGGCTTCGAGATCCGCGAGAGCCGCCGCGCCGGGACCCCCACCACCCGCATCTCGCCCGACCTGAGCGTGTGTCCGGCCTGCCTCCGCGAGATGCGCGACCCCGCCGACCGCCGCTTCGGGTATCCCTACCTCAACTGCACGAACTGCGGCCCCCGGTACAGCATCCTCACGGCGCTGCCGTACGACCGCTCCCACACCACCATGCGCGACTGGCCGATGTGCCCGGCGTGCGAGGCCGAGTATCACGACCCGCTCGACCGCCGCTTCCACGCGCAGCCCACCGCCTGCCCCGACTGCGGCCCGCACTATGCCCTCCGCGAGGGCGACGCCGGGAGCGCCCGCGGCCACGAAGCGCTCGCACGCGCGGTTGCGCTTCTCCGGGAAGGGAAGATCGTCGCGGTCAAGGGACTGGGCGGCTACCACCTCGCCTGCGACGCCCGCAACGCCGAGGCCGTCGCCGCGCTCCGCGAGCGGAAGTTTCGGAAAGAGAAGCCCTTCGCTCTCATGACGCCCGGCCTCGACGCCGCGCAGCGCTTCGCCCGGATCACGGACGAGCACGCCGGGCTGCTCACCTCCGTGGCGAGGCCCATCGTCCTCCTCCCCCGCCGCGACGATCCCGACGCCGTGCGGCTGCCCGAGGCCCTCGCGCCCGGCAACCCCGAGCTCGGCGTGATGCTCGCCTACACCCCGCTCCACGCGCTCCTCTTCGACCTCGGCGCGCCGGTCCCGCTCGTGATGACGAGCGCCAACCGTTCGAGCGAGCCCATCGCCTTCCGCGACGACGACGCCCGCGCGCGCCTCGCCGGGATCGCCGACGCCTTCCTCATCGGCGAGCGCCCCATCGCCCGCCGCGTCGACGACTCGGTCGTCCGTGTGACCGCGCACGGCCCGATGCTCCTCCGGCGCGCGCGCGGCTATGCGCCCGGCGTCGTCGCCCGCCTGCCCGCCGAGCGGCCCGTCCTCGCCGTCGGGGCCGACCTGAAGAACACCGTCACCCTCGTCGTCGGCGGCGAGGCGTTCATGAGCCCGTACGTCGGCGACCTCGAACACTACGACGTGCAGGCGGCTTTCGAACAGACGATCCGCGACCTCGCGGAGATGTACGCCGTGCCGCTCGACGAAGCGCTCGTCGTGCGCGACGCCCACCCGCACTATCACACCACCCGCCTGGCCGAGACCCTCCCCGGCGAGAAGGTCGCCGTTCAGCATCACCGCGCCCACGTCGCTTCCGTGCTCGCCGAGCGCGGGGCGGCGGACGCGACCGTCATCGGCTTCGCCTTCGACGGCACGGGCTTCGGCGACGACGGCGGCGTCTGGGGCGGCGAGGTGTTCGCGGGCAGCCTGCGCGAGGGCTTCACGCGGGCGGCGCACCTCCGACAGGCCCTGCTCCCCGGCGGCGACGCGGCGGCGCGCACGCCCGTGCAGGCGGCGGCGGGCTTCCTCCACGACGCGCCCGGCCTCCCCGACCTCTCCGCTCCCCCGTTCCGCTTCCCCGACCGCTTCCGAACGGCCCTCCGCATGATCGAAAAGGACCTCCGCGTCTTCCCGACGACCTCCATGGGGCGGCTCTTCGACACCGTGGCC